>JBJYXQ010000124.1:0-2513 GCA_046260035.1 Anaerolineae bacterium | reverse complement strand
GCTCCCACTCCGATGGTGTCATCCCCAAAATCCCATGTGAAGACTAACGGCACAGTGCCGGTCGCCGTCCCTGAGAACGTAACCGGTACGCCCCCCAGGAGTGTTCCCAGCGTGGGCGTGATCGGCGTGAAGCTAAAGTCCGCATCGCTCGCGGGAATGCACGCCAACGGTGCGATGACGACCGTATGGGTCGCGACGCTTGAGCCTGTCACATTCGTCGCGGTGAGGACGACGGTGTACGCTCCCACGGATGCGTAGGTGTGGGTGGGATGGGTGGCTGTGACCACGGGACTTTGTTCGCCGAAGTTCCACTGGTAGGCGGTCGCTGTCCCCGTCGTTGTATTGGTGAAGTACGTTGTCTCGCCGATGAAATCAGGGCTGGATGACACAAAGTTCGCCACCGGCGCGGGCAGTAGAATGTCCACGATATCCGTGGCGACGTCCGTGCCATTGAGGTTGTGAACGGTCAAGGTCACGGTGTAAGCCCCATAGGTTGTGTAAGTATGTGTTGGCGAGGCCAGCGTGCTGGTCACCCCATCGCCAAAATCCCACGCGTAGGTCAGGTCCGCACCGGTGCTCGTGTTGGTAAACAGCGTCGTCTCGCCAAGCCAGTCTGGGCTAGACGTGGTGAAAGCAGCGACCGGGGCAGATGGAGGCACAATCGTGACGGTCTCTGTGGCACTGTCGCTGCCGCCGAGATTCGTTGCCGTCAGGGTCACAGTATATATGCCCGCTGCCGCGTAATTGTGCGTGGGGGCGACTTGGGTGCTGGTTATGCCGTCCCCAAAATTCCACACAAACTGCATGGGCTGTGCGCCGGACGTGATATTGGTGAATACCGTCGTTGTCCCCAACACATCCGGTGACGAGGTCAGAAATGCCGCCGTTGGCGCTGCTGGGAGCGCGATGGTGACGGTATCCGTGGCGACATCCGTGCCGGCCGCGTTCGTCGCTGTGAGTATCACGGTGTACAAGCCCGCCTGCGCATAGGTGTGCGTCGGCGAGGTCAGCGTGCTGGTCATCCCATCACCAAAATCCCACACATACGTGAGCGGGACTGAGCCGGTTGTGGTGTTGGTAAACACCGTCGCTTCTGTCAGCCAGTTGGGGCTGGATGAGATAAAACTCGCGGTCGGTGAGACGGATTGTGCCGCATCGACGAATGGGCCGGACACGGCCAGCGCATACGATTGGGTTGCAGTGGGGATGTTGAAGCCCTGGATGGTGACGGTGTACGTCCCCAGGGCCGGGCTGGGGATGATCACGCCCTCGACGTTGTTGAGGCGGTCGCCACCCGACACCTCGTTGCCGTAATACAATGCACCCTCCGGCCCCGACACGCGCAAGTCCAGGTCGTTGACCAACTGCGTCGCGGCAGACAAGGACGCGGGTGGATCGGTCCACGCCAACATCACACGCAACGGGAGCGTGTCGGTCAATACCTCCAGCGGATGGGAGAGCGTGTGCGTGTACGTCACCACGTCGCCCGTATTCATCCCCGTGCTGTGATCGTCGAGCCATAGATAATAGGGCGCTGGCGCGTCGATGAAATCGAGACTGGCCCGGCCCCAACCCGCCACAGCGTTCGGGCGTGTGTAGGGGATTTCCTGCGTTGCATCCGTGCCGTATTGTCCCGGTGCGATGTCGACCGTTGTGTTGAGCAGCGTAGCTTTGAGCAGCGCCGCGCTCGGATTCGAGAAGCCTTGCATCTGGAGCCACTGGCGCACCAGCGCGCCTGCGCCAGCCGTGAGCGGCGTCGCCATCGAAGTACCGCCCGAATACACATAGTCGGGATTCGTTTCGTGCGCGCCCCACAGCGTGCCGGCGTCGGGATCGTGTGAGCGGTTGGAGACGATATTTGTCCCCGGCGCAACCAGGTCAGGCTTGACGCGCCCGTCGTCTACCGGCCCGCGCGAGGAGAAGGCCGCCATCCCGCTTGGATTGTCCGAAACTGTGTCCGTTGCAATGGGCTCCGTTGCAAAACAGAGGTTGAGCAATAGCCAGGGCACGGTCGCTGCCCCGCCGGAAAGGCGGTAGCTTTCTGTTGCGCCCACCGTGATTACGTTTTTGGATGTGCCGGGAGTGAGCAACGAATCCGGGTCCACCACGCCGTCACCGTCGGGGCAAAAGCCGAAGGGGGGCATCGGCGTGCCATCCGCACCGGAGTTCCCGGCGGCAAAAAAGATCGCCATATCGGGATACTGCCAGATAAACTCATCGGTGCGTTGCGCGCCATACGTATAGCCGCCGTAGGCTGCTTCCGTGTCCGTTATCGGCCCGGAGTTGTCGCCCCAACTGTTGGAATGGATGCGCGCGCCGTCCAGGTAGGCCTGCTCGAAAATCTGATAGTAATCGTCCGGCAAACCAATCACCTGACCGTCGGCCGATGCTTCAAAAGCCTGGATCACCAGACTGGCTTCCGGAGCGACGCCGGCGTAGGAGTTCATATAGTCGTGCTGGCTTGGATCGGCCCCCGACTGCACGCCCGCCCCGGCCACCGATCCGGCGACGTG
>JBJYXQ010000123.1:0-1654 GCA_046260035.1 Anaerolineae bacterium | reverse complement strand
GTGGCGATCACCTCGCCGGAGACCGTCGCCAGCCACTCAAAGCGCTCGCGGCTCATCTCCTCCGGCAGGATGGCGATGGAGTCGCAGGCCAGCAGCGTGGAGTCGTAGGCACCACCCCGGCAGTAGTTGCCGGTGGAAGGCCAGACGGCCTTCTGCTTCGTCGGGTCGAATTGACCCGTGACCAAGCGTGGAACGAGACAGCCGAACGCCGCGCCGACCTTGTGTGCGCCCGTGGGGAACCACTTGCCCACCAACGCGATGATACGCGCCTCTACGCCAGTCAGTTCTGGGGGCAGCTCGATGTAGTTCACACCGCCAAAATCGCCACCGTACTCTGTCGGTTCGTTCTTCCATGTGATGCGGTAGAGGTTGCGCGGTGTGATGTCCCACAAGCCGATGTCGGCAAGCTCGGCCTTGATCTTATCCGGGATCAGCGCCGGGTTCTTCTGCTGTGCGAACGTGGGGATGATGATGTTGCGCTCACGCGCGCGCTTTACCGCATGCTCTAGTCCTTCTGGATGAATTGTTAGGTCAATCATAGTTTCTCCTGTTTAGTCTGATAGCTGTTTGTCGGATAGTCAGATTGGTCAAATCGCCAAATCTGAAATCACTCAATCTAAAATCAATAACATCTTGCTTCCATAAATGCAATGAGTCCAAGTAATCCGCCCCAGTGATAGAAGCCGTCACTGTTGCGGACGTCGCAGCCTTCACCGGTGTCGGCGTTGTAGTTCTCGTGGACGTGGCCGTATTCACGCCATTCCTTGAGCAGTAAGTGTTGAGATTTCTCCGCCAGATCGGCGCGCGCTTGCGGCAGATCGTAGTTGCGCAGTCCCAGGTAAACGAGCAGGTTCATCGGTGCCCAGATGCGCCCGCGCCAGTAGCTTTGATCGGGGTAAGCAGGGTCGTTGCGAGCGATGGAGGGCAATATCCACTCGCCCCAGAATTCGGCGCGATTGTAGAAGTGTTCTGCCATCATTCGCTCAGCCTGTGCTTGTGTGGCTGCCTGGCCGAGTAGCGCGTAGAAATTAGTGGGCGAGAGGCTTGGTGAGACTTCGCCGGTATCGGTACGGCGGTTGAGGAAGATGCCGGTCTTTTCATCCCACAGCGTTTGCAGCGCGTCACGGAACGTCGCGGCCCGCGCGCGTAACTCGGCAGCCTCTTCCGTTTTGCCAAGCACGTCGGCGATATCGGCCAGGGCCTCACAGTCCATCACGTACATCCCATTGAGGCCCACGTCGGCCAGTTCCATCAGGTGCGTTTCTGTGTCGAAGGGGACGTCGTCGTACATCGGTGAGTTGTCGAGGCCGGATTCAAAGGCCGCCGCCTGCCAGTCGTAGACGTTGTTCACTTCGAAGTGCGCGTCAGCGATTGGCTCGTAGGGATCGGACCCCCAGCAAAGCAAACCGCTTTTGTCCAGCCGGTCTTCGGGCCACCAGCGATTCCAGGTCAGCAGATCGTCGAAGACCTCGCGGAGAAACCACTCGCCTCCATGCTTGCGGTAGATTTCGCGCACGACCATCGCGCCGACCGGCGGCTGCGAGCGGTCGCGACTCTTGATGTCGCACACGCTGCCGAAGTTGGGCACGAAACCCTGTTCGGTGTGCTCGCGGGTGATCTCGATGGCGTTAGCGTAGGCTAGATCGGGGTTGTC
>JBJYXQ010000122.1:0-2765 GCA_046260035.1 Anaerolineae bacterium | reverse complement strand
CCCCGAGGCTGGCCAGGTGCGCCATACACTGCTGCATCGTCGCCGAGGAACCCACGAGGCACTGCTTTTCCGGGTTATGGAAGAGGCCCGATGGCTCCAGAATTGCATCGTTATCTAGAAAATGATAGTGGCCCGGCGGCAGCCCCGCCACTGGCGAGGCATCGCTGACGACGATGTACTTATCCGCACCCTTTGCGCGTGCCACCGTCTTGATCACTGGTGCAGGCAGGTGATGCCCATCCGTGATACACATCGCCGTGTACGCATCGTGTGCCAGCCCCACCCACAAGGGATTGTCGTGACGCGGCAGCATGTTCGGTATGCCATTGCCAAAGTGCGTGAGCGCCGTCGCCCCTGCATCCGCCAGACGATCGAGGTCAGCCGTGGTGTAGAGCGAATGCCCAATAGAAACGGCGATTCCTCGCTCTACAGCGCAACGTGCCAAGTCGTCCGCGCCAGGCAGTTCCGCCGCCAACGTGAGCAAGCGTACGCGCCCGTCCGCTAAGTCAAGTAATCGCTCTAGCAGCGCAATGTCAGGATCGCGAACGTAGGCCGGATTGTGCGCCCCCACAGCACCCGGCACCCGGGAAATGAACGGGCCCTCCAAGTGAAAGCCTAACAGTCGCCCCTGGAATTCCTCACGCGCCATCACTTCGGCCATCAACGGCAAATTATGGGCATAGGTGTCGAGTGAACTGGTGATCACCGTCGGTAAGAACGCTGCCGTCCCTTGGGCCAACAACGCCCGGCATGCGCAGCCGAAATCCGCTTCGGTCAAATCCGGGCTGGAGAAATCCACGCCCAGAAAGCCGTTGACCTGCAAATCCACCCAACCGGCATCCATCACAGCTCTTGTTCTTCGAACTTCTGCATGGCGATAAAGATGCAGGCTGCAGTCGCCACAAAGACGACAATGACCGGCGAAAATGGGTCTGGTGTCTGCCCCACCATGATCGTGGACGCAATCGCACCGGCGATGTCGTCATTGACCGGCATCACCAGTGGCCAGGGCAACACGTAGGCCAGGAACGGCGCCATGCTGATCAAGTACTGCTGTCCAAAAAGCAGCCCCAAAGCAATGCCGATGACGGCTCCCCAACTGTTGAAGATCGCACCCAGCATCACCGTAAAAGCGAGAAAAAAGGTCAGATGGAGCACAAGGACCAGCCAACCCATGACAAAATTCCCCAACGCAACGTCGATGTGGGCAAGCTTGAATTGGATAAAAGCCCCGATGGCGGGAAAGAGCGCCATCGTTACCCCCATACCGAGCGCGTTGGGCACAAGCTTGGACAGGATATAGGCAACCCGCGAGACCGGCTTCGATAATACCCAAGCTGCCGTGCCGGATTGCTTCTCGCCCACAATCGCCCCTTGCATAATGATGATGATTGCGACTGTCGGGAACAATCCAGCAAAGAGGCAGTAGATCGAGACCACCTCCACGTCGGCGAGTGTCTCCCCGCTCCAGAGAATGCCAGCCAGCACAAAGTTGATCACCGCCGTCCAAATCAAGGCGTGAATCCACCACGTCTTCGTCTTCCACCAACTATTGTGCCCGGCGCGCATCAAGTTGTGCAAGCCGCGCCGCCACCCGCGTTCGTCTACTAACTGAAATGCACTATTGCCCGTCATGGGGTCCTCCTTCGACGATATCCACAAAAACGTCTTCCAGCTCATACTGCCGGCGTTGAAATTGGGTCACGACCAGCGCCTCGTCCTCCAACAAAAGTCGCAGAAGATATGCTTCTGCCGCAGCTTCGTCCGTCACGTTGACCGTCCACTGGATGCGATCGTTGTAGACGCGCGATTGGATGTCGGCAACCCAATCCTGGCTCAGGCGGCTGCGCGCGCGTTCCTCGTTACCCCGGAATGTGACTGTATAGACCAGCCCCTCACTGCCCGCCAGTAACACTTCGATGGGGCCGGATGAAACCAATCGACCTTTGTTCAGGATGGCGACGGTGTCGCTCACCTTCTGTACGTCGTCCAGGATGTGCGTGGAATAGAAGATCGTGGTGTGCTTGCGCAGGCGCTCCATCACGTCGAGCACGTCGCGCCGGCCTAACGGGTCGAGCGAAGCCGCTGGCTCGTCGAGGATGAGCAGGTCGGGGTAGTTGACCTGGGCCTGAGCAATCCCTACGCGCTGCCGCTCGCCGCCAGAGAAGCCGGACAAGGGACGGTCAGCCTTGTCGGACAGGTCCACCAGTTCCAGCATCTCATCGACCCGCTGGGCGATGGCCGCATCTGGTCCCCGGAAGAAGAACCGTGCGGTGAAGTCCAACGCCTCCCGCGCCGTCATGTGCTCGTAGAAACGCGGGTCTTGCGGTAGATACCCCACCCGCGCGCGAATATCGACGCTGTCGCGGAGAATATCCAGCCCGAAGACCGTGCCCCCACCCCGCGTCGGGTGGATAAGACCGAGCAACAACTTGATCGTCGTCGTCTTGCCGGCCCCGTTTGGCCCCAAGAAGCCGAAAATTGAGTTCTTGTGAACGGTCAAGTTCAAGCCTTCCAGTGCCGGGACATTTTTGTACGTTTTGGTAAGGTCCTGCGTTTGAATTACGACTGTTTCTGTCATACACGCTCCTCCGAAATAATTACGTGGTGTCATGCCGAGCGAGCGAAGCGAGTCGAGGAATCTCGTTGTTGAAAAACGAGACCCCTCGCTTCGCTCGGGGTGACACGCAAAGAGTTTGGCTTTTGCTATAACGCTGAACTATCTGGATAAGAGCGAGGCCGCTGGCTCATCGAGGAAAAGGGCG
>JBJYXQ010000121.1:0-4107 GCA_046260035.1 Anaerolineae bacterium | reverse complement strand
CGCGAGCGCATCGTGCTCAACGGTGGACGTCGCAGCGGGCTGGTGGTCCTGGCAAAGGCAGTGAGTGGCATCTTCGCTGGTAAGTCTTCTCGGAAAGCGCCAGTGCGCTTGGTCGGGGCACACTAGGACCTGATCGACACTCACTGGATATTTACGCTTTCCGGTGAGAGAGTGAATATCCAAAGACGTTCTCCCGATTTCCAGCTTCGCCAGAAATCGGGAGAACGTCTCTTTCTGCTTAACTCAGCGGTCGCTTTTGAGACACGCATCCCAATCCGCAGAAGCCATATAGACGTTCATCCTGCCGCCGACGTCCGAGCCCCAGAGGACGTGCTTGCCATCAGGCGTGAAGATGGGGTGGGGATGGCTGGTCTTGCGCCAGGAGGCGTCGTGAGTGCACAAACGCCCAACGATGGCGCGGTGCCCGTCGCTGTTGTACTTGACCAGCGAGATGTGGCGGCGGAAGTCCGGGTCGTCTTGCCGGATTTGCGCTGTATCCCCTACGGCCAGATCCTCAGAGAGCGCGTGGACGTGAACCGGACGGCGATAGGGGTAATAGTAGCGCTGTTCGTCCGAGCCATCCGGATTGACGTAGACATCGGCATGGAAGAGAAAACCCATATCGGGGCGATAGCGGTACGAGTACTGCGCGCCAATCCGCCCGTCGGCGGTGAAGAATTCGTGCCCCACGCTCTCGAGGTGGCGCTGGGTTTCGATCAAAGGGTAGACTTCGTCGGTGGCGACTTTCGCGATCCACATCCGCTGCACCAAATGCCACGGGCCCTCGTGACAGAAGAGGACGGTGTTGCTATCTAGCGGGTGGATGATGACGTGCGTCATCCGCCGCAACTCGCCCGTGACCGGATAGCCAACGTGAGATGCGGTGTCGTAGCGGATGATAACGCTGGACGGCCAACGGAAGAATTTCTCGCGGAAGCCCTTGGAGCCGCCGGAGAACTCCGGTTCAAAACGGGCGGTGCACAGGTCTGCCTCGGCCAGCTCCACCATCGTGAATGCAAGATAGTGCCCATCGGTGGTGCAGGTCAGGCTGGCGGGGATGAAGCTTTTGGGGACATCCATCAAGGCCTCGTCTTCCAGCGTGTCTAGTCGCACCGATTTGAGCGTGTGTCCGGCGAAATAGTAGAGGATGTGATTCTTGGCATCCAGGCAACCACTGTTAACATCCACGTCATCCGTCAATTGCACCATTTTGCCATCCGCAAAGGCCAGCGTGTAGAACTGATCCTGTCCACTACGGTTGGAGGTGACGATGACGAACGTGCTATCCTGGTCCACCTGCGACGCGGTGAAATATGGGTGATTGGTGTCGCTCTGGTTGTCGCTTAGGCGTGTCACCTCAACACCGGTCGACGGGTCTTTCTGTTTCGACAATTCTGAATAGATCACATCACCTTTCATACGTTATGTCCTTTTCTCCTGTTCAATATTTGCATGATATCGTCACAGTTCTATCTGCACATTCGCGTTACATTGGTCGCAGTCCGCATTGCCGCAATGCGTGATCATCGGGTTCGCGCGGATTGCGTCGACGGCCAAGGCCAGCATCGGCTCGACCGGGAAAATCCTCCACAGACTCTGCCCGACACGAATCTGGCGCTCGATAGGCGCAAGAATCGGATCGAAGTTGACAAAACCTTCGGAGCAACCACCGAGACGAGCCTGGACCGGCTGTCCATCCGCGCCTATGGCCCACAGCCTGAACAAAGGTCGCCCGGCCAGACGCTCTGCGTGGTGCAAAGCCGTCAGCCGGTTCAGGCCGACGCCCATCATCACGATGGTGCCGCCTAGCTGCTCCAGCACGCGGACGGGGGCATATACATCTTCGGCACTCTGGCCTTCCACCAATTGCGATGCGAGCGGCCCAACTGCTGTGTAGGAGTCCAGCGGATGGTTGCCCCGCATCCGTCCTGGCTTGTGCAGCACATACGTTGGAATTGCTCCCATCTTGTCTGCATCAAGGGCGTTGCTGTCCGGGGAATAGATCGGAGCTGCGGGATCGACAGGACCGTCCTTGGGCGGCGGAATGTGGTATGCACCGTACGAATGGGTAGGAACCATAACGGTGCAGCCTTGTTGCAACAGCCCTTCGACGACCGTCTGCGCGCCATCCTGAACATGACCGAAAGAACGCAGCGAAGCATGAACGCACAGAGGTTGTCCGGCTAGATCCATCTGGGCGATGGCCGTATGAATATCGTTCAGGGTAACTGGCATAGCGTATTCCTCCACAAATAAGCCTCATTGTACAACAGAATCCCATTCTTTGCCTATCGCCGGAACATATCATTTTCATTGGTGAGTGTCTTTTAGAAATTTTCCTTCGAATGCCGCAAGATACTCCATGCGACATTGCGCCGGGGTTTGTCCTCAATGGGATGTGCTTCCAATGCTTTGCGGAGCGGCTCTCTTGCTGCTTTACCGATGTCCATAAGCGCGTGGGATGCGGCGCGGACATTTTTGAAGTTCTCATCTTCGAGCAGACAGTGAATGAACGGCTCTACGAAACGTGAATCCTTGAACGTCGCCAGAGCACGCACGGCTCCCCGTCGCGTGAGTGGGTTCTCCGAAGTCATAGCGTCGAGCAGTGCGGTGATGGCAGCCTCCCCGCCGATGCGTGCCAGTTCGCGAGCGATGGCGATACCCGCATCACCTCGCACCGCGTTGAGCCGGGCTGCCAGCGCGGAGATGCTGCGCTCGTCGCCGAGTTCGCGCAGGAATTCGATGGCTTGGACACGCTGTGGTCCATCGACTGCCAACCATTCTGCCAGAATCTCGCGCCCGCGCGGATCGCCTTGACGAGCGATGCCGAAGGCAGTGGCGGGATTGCGTTCCGTCAGCGCCAGTGTCTGCATAGCCTGTTGGCCTTCCGCCCCCAGCCTCTCCAGGATCTCCACCGCCACCAGCGCGTCATTCCACGCTGATTCACGCAGAATGTGTATGAGAGCTTCGATGTCGCCGGTTTTAGCCAACCCTCGCAACGACTTGAGGGCCCGACGACGTGTGTGGGCATTGCTGTCTGTGAGGGCCTCAAGGATGACGGCCCGGATTGGCTCCGGCGCGTTCAGCTTTGCGCCGATGTTCCCAAGGCAGACCATAGTTTGCTGCCGCAGCAGTGGCTGATCGCTCTGTGCGGCTTCCATCAGCGCAGGGATGGCGGGTTGGCCGATGCGCACGAGGGAACCGACGGCTTTCTGGCGTACGGCTTTGTCGTCATCTGTGAGGGCCTGTATCAGCAGATCAACTGCGCGCACGTCAGCCAGTTCGCTGAGCGCGGTGACGATGTCGCGCCGGAAAAGATCGAGGGGGCTGCCGACGGCCAGAAGCAGCAACAGGGTGACATCCGGCCCTAAAGCCGCGATTTGCCGGGCATAATCCGCGCTTTCCTTTCGCCGCCAGTGGCCGAGGTGGCGCATCAAGTCCAAAGCCTGGATCTGCCGGCGATGCGCCGGGGAAAGTGCGGGTTCCTGTCGTAGTGATGCAAGAAGGTGATCAGCACATGTCCAATTCCCCGCCAACGCCCCTGCCAGGCAAGCCGAAAGGATCCGCAGCGTGTGGGATGTGGCTGTATTTGAGGCCAGTGCATTGAAGACTTTTTTGCGTAAGCTGTCGTTGTGCGCGAGCAAATGGGCGATTTTGCCCCCTTCACCGGCATGATTGTGGAGATCGTCCAACATTTCTATCAAGTGGGGGAGGATATCGTCCGCGAAGTGCACCAATACATCAAGGGCAGAAGCGCGCACATATTCCTCATCCTGGGCCATCAATGCCTGCATCCCCTGACGCGTCAGATGTGTGCCGTGCAACAGGTAGGCTTCGAGCATCAACCAGCGTGTATCTGGATCGGCCTCTTCCAGCGTTCGTAGGAGATTCGATTCAGTGAGTGCCTGTGCGCCTGCAAGGTGCAGCCAGACTGGTGGCGCGTTATCCCGGAAACGCCCCAGGCGTGTTTGGTACTGTTTTAGAATATGCTCAACATCCGGAACCAGGAACGTACTGCTTGTAATGCCGGGTTTCTGTACCTGGGTTTCGGCGACGAAAGCTTCCATCGCTGCTTGATGACTTTCTGTCAGTGGCTCGAAGCAAAGG
>JBJYXQ010000120.1:17642-20235 GCA_046260035.1 Anaerolineae bacterium | reverse complement strand
TGCTCGCGCTGCTGGATATCGCCCAACGCAGAAGCTTGCTCCATCGCCCGGTCAATAACGCGGCGATAATAGTCCTGGGTATCCGAAAGATCGAATCCCTGCATCTTGGCAGCGGCGATCTTCACCAGATCCTCCATCGGCTTGACGACCTTGAGCTGCTTTACCGGCTTGTCAGGGTTCTCCTGGATCAGGTCCAGGAAAGCATCTTCGTAGTTATGGATCACAGTCCCCTGCCGCTGGGCAACGGAGCGACGATATTTCGCGCGTGCATCGGCATCCTCCAAATCAGTGCGGTAGGCATCCTCGATCTCCACCGTCAAGGCCTCGGTAAGCGAGCCGGTGCCATCCGCCTTCCGCACCAGTTTCTTTTCGAGCAAGCCAAAGATGACGAGTGCCAGCACCTTGTTCAGCGGCATTTCGAGGATGATGGCAGCCTCAGGCGCGGTCAGTCCACGCTTGATCCCGCCACCCTCCACTTGAGCGATGGGCGGCAAGTAATTCGGCTTGCTAGCTTTCTTAATGGCTCTGAAAATCATCCAGAAAATGAAAATAGGAAAAGCTACCGGCAGACAGCCACCGACGATCCCGGCGATGACGCCCGCCGATCCTGCCAACCAGCGCGTGAAGAGATCCCAGGTTGTCACCTTGGTGACGTTAGTAAGCCCACGCTGCGGGAAAGAGACACCCACGCGATATTCTTTCGTCGCCGCGACGTTCTCAAAACGCCACACGGTGACCACGCGCCCGTTCTCGGTGCCCTTATCGGTAAAGGCGACATCCTGGTACAACACCTCGTCAAGCTGGATGCCCTCCAGCATAGTGATGCGGATCTCGATTGTTCCTGTCCCACGCACCGAGCTGCTGTCAAACCATGTGGGCGTAATTTGCAGCGAGGCATTCTCTTCGTTCGTGGTATCGGTAAAAATCATCTCCGGCATCGTCATCTCGAAATGAAGCGTGCCTTTTCCGCCCGATGGAATGGCATTACCATCAAGATGCACTTCCACACCGGGGGTCACGTACTCGGATTTGCGAATATCGGTCAGCGCCACGCCATCGATAGAGGCGCTCATATTGCTGATGTTATAGCCGCTATGCGGTGTTCCGATGTCCACGATATCGATGGCGCTTCCATAGTTCTCGAAAGTGATGTCATAAATGATCTTCGCGGAACTGTCCGGCTGGACGAAGACCTGCATCAGCATCTCGGGCACAGCGAAGCTGTAATTCTGAGCATACGCCGGCCCACCGGGAGACACCACGAGCATCAGCAGTACCAGCAAGGCCAGTGCGTGTCGCACCAGTGCGTGTCGCACCGTTGCGTGACGCAAACGTTTGCGTTTCATTCTCACACCTCCAACGTCTGCGCCCACCCCGCCGGTTCACGGGGACAATCGGCGGCGCAGATTGCAAGCCCGGGACAGCGATCGCAGTGCGTCGGCGCTTCGACGCGCTCACGGTATCTACGGAAAACCTCGTGATTCCAGATATCGCTCCACGCCATGTCGAGTAAATTGCCCGCGCTCTTGTCCTGACCACGGGGTGGAATAACGCTGCCATCCGGTTCGATGCGCACGGCCACGTCACCCGAGCAACGCGGGCCGTCTTGCACTTGCTCGGCCAGGGATTGGGCAGGATTGCGTTGCACAGGTGGATCCCAGATAAAGCGTGCCGACATCTCATGTGCGGCTTCCTCGACCATTGTGGCAACCTGGGGCATAGCGTCGGCAGCGAAGATCCCATCCTGTTCGGCGAGCGTCTCGTCGGTGGTGACGTAGGCGACGAAGGCAATGTTGTCAGCGCCCTGCGCCATCAACGTGTGAACCGTGGTATTGAGCGCATACAGCGTGGCCTGGACGAGCGGCACTTCCGCAACGGCGCACAGTTGCTTCTCCTCCAGCCACGCCAACAACGCGGTCGCAGCGGCGTGGTCACCCTCACCGCATAGCGCGTCGTGGACGGCAGGATCGTCGGAGGCGTAGATGAAGGTTACGTGATCCACACCCGCCTGGAACATGGCCGTCAACAGATCAGTGTTCCACAAATCACTGGCACGGCCGCGCACCCCGGCAATCATCCCCAGGTCTTCGGCCCGCTCGATAGCGCGGACAAGGTACGTGGCATCAGGGTCGCGCGGCACGAGGAGGGTCACATGCGGAATGCCCGCATCCCACAGTTTGTCAAGGATCGGCAGCAGCTTCTCCGGTTCAGCCAATGGCAGGGAGGCTTGCAACGGGGCAATCAATTCCGCATTGTAGGGCGAGAGGGCCGCATCGTCGAGGTTGAAGACCGGGTACATATCCCCCGGTGTGATAATCTGTGTGATAAGCGCATCCACTTTGGCGATGTCCGTCCGCATCACGCCTTCGGTAGCTCCACGGAAATTGGCGACGAGGTCCTGGAGAATCGTGTCCTCGCTCTTACCATCGAGCAAGCCCTTGGTGATGAGGACGCCGGTCGGAGAAAGCCGGGCGGCAGCGGCAGCATTGGCGATCAACATCCCCGAACCGTCACGTTCTACCCGCAAATGGAAGCGCGTATAGAGCCCCTCGGCCTCCTGCATCGCGTGATAAATACCCGGAGCCACCGCCAA
>JBJYXQ010000120.1:14966-17542 GCA_046260035.1 Anaerolineae bacterium | reverse complement strand
GGAGCGCGGCGACCGGGACACTTTTCGCGCGGGCAGAGTTGGCAACTGGCGAAATCATCCGCTGTAGCAAAACGCAGCCCCGACACAGTTTTGTTTGGCGACATCAAAAAGCTGTCCGAGAGTTCCACCCCGATTGCGCCTTTAGCGTCGCCAAGGATGGTGAAAAGCGGGCGCTGTTGCGGCAGCGGCCAATCAGCGAGCGATCCCGGCGCCATTGCCGACATTTTCCCCAATCCATACTGCTCCGTCATATGGGCATTCAGCGTTTTGACAGCCTCACGCAAGGCCATTTCCTTGATGAGATCAGCCCAATACTGGTAGAGCATATCATCCTGTGCGTGTGCCCAGTCATCCAGTTCCACGCCGCACGTCGCAACGTAGGGGAACACGCGATAGACAGGTTCCAGGTTTACGCTCAGCACCCGGCTGGTAAACTTCACGCCATCGATGACAACCGCATCGTCATCTCTAGCATCAATGAAAGCGACCTTGTAGAGCGCCTTAGGCCGAGCGATCTTCTGGGCTTCGTCCGCCAAACGCTGAACATCGCCGACATAGGGGCTGTCTTCCTTGACGCGCAAACGCCTCAGCAGCGCTGCCCGATCCGGTTGAAAGGGGATGGTATCAATGATGGTAAGGCTCATCGTCGGTCCGTCTCCCCCTTCGACTTCCAGAGAAAGGAGCGGATCAGGGTAAGCGCTCCTAACAAGATGAGCAAAATCCCCCATCCGGCAAAGCCCAGATTGAAGCCACTGAGATTGAGCAACAGTTCAAAGAAAATGAAACCCACTCCAAACATAATCAGCCCAATGTTGGCCAGGTTTTTGCCCGATTTAACCGTCCCCGGAAGCGCGTTAACCGTGCCGTAAAGCCACTGCCCCAACCCTACAGCGGTGGGGGCGATTAGGGCCCAGGCATAGGCCCAACTGGTCCAGTGTCCGGTGACGCTCTGGTAGAACAGCAGCAGCCCGGTCATCGTGATAAGGCTGCCCAAAATCACAGATGACTCCCCGTAGCTGTAATGTTCCTGTAGAGCCAGAAAGATCATCACCACACCGGGTATGATGATGAAGAACGGCCAGATGAAGCGACCAACCCGGATATCAAAGAACTGATTGAGTAGCCCCAAGAGGCCCAATGCAATCAAAATGATGCCGACCCAGCGCATGCCCTGGTGATAGCTCAGCCAACCTCTATTTTTCTCGTCAGTCATGGTTCACTCCTTCAGAAGCTCCCAAACTCTTGAACCGCACCGATCAGCACAAGCAGCAGCGTCAAACCTATGGTGAGTAAGCATAACATCAATCCGGCCCAGGCCAATCCCCGCTGCTTTTTCGAGCGGATGCCCAGGATGCTCACCACAATGCCGATCAACGGCAAGGGCAGGTTGCAAAGGGGAGCAATGACCATGCTACCCAGGCCAATGATGCCCAAAATAAACGCCGCGATCGAAGCAGCAGATCTTTCCTGCCGAGGTCTAGGCTGCGGCGGCAAGCGTTGCGGCATCTGCTGCGGCATCTGTTGCCGCTGCGCCTGTTGCATTCGTTGCGGGGGAGGTGATGTCGGTGGCTTGTTTATGGGAGCAGATTGCCTCCGCGAAGGCGGTGTAGTTTTCCGCGGTCGAGGTTGCGGCGGAGGCGGGCCGGTAGGAGTACGTTGGGGTGCAGATGCATATAACGAGCCGGTGCCTAGAGCGCTCGCCATTTCACGCGCGCTCTGAAAACGATCAATGGGCCGCAACTCAAGCGCACGCATCAACGCTGCTTCAATAGCAGGATCGATGTTAGGGTTCAGCGCACGCGCAGGAATCAGAGCTGCTGGATTAACGATGCGCTTGGTCGCTGTGGGCGGGGCCTGCCCCACAAGTGCGTGGTAGAGTGTCGCACCCAGGCCGTAGATGTCGCTGCGGACGTCGGTGGAGCCGGATTCCGCCTCGTATTGTTCGGGCGGCGCGTATTCCGGCGTGCCCATCCCGCGCACCACCGTCATCGTGCGGGGATCGCGCGGATCCCACAGCTTCACCAGGCCAAAGTCCACCAACACCGCTTGCCCATCGGGGCGGATGATGATGTTGGTAGGTTTGATGTCGCGATGGAGCACATTCTGCCCGTGACAATAGGCCAAGGCATCGAGCAACTGGTGCGCCCAGTGCAGCACCAGCGGCAAAGCCAGCGCGCCTTCATTCCCGATGCGGTCGGCCAGGCTTTCCCCCTCGACCATCTCCATCACCAGGTAAGCATTACCGCCCTCCTCGAAAGAGTCGAGGACGCGGACCAGGTTGTTGTGATTGAGCCGCGCCAGCGTCATCGCCTCGCGCTTGAACTGCGCGCGTAGTTGGGCCAGCATTTCCGGGTCGAGATCGGCCTGCGCCGTCAGCTCCTTGATGGCAACGGGGATTTCCAGGCTCATGTGCCAGGCAGCATAGACTGCGCCCATGCCCCCCCTACCGAGCAGGTGCGTGATGCGATAGCGATTCTGTTGGAGGACGGTCCCTTCTCTTAGCATAATCACCTCTTTGTTGCTTACCGCGGATGCCCCGTAGCACGCGTGACGGCGCTTGTGGCCCCAGCCGGCGG
>JBJYXQ010000120.1:12573-14866 GCA_046260035.1 Anaerolineae bacterium | reverse complement strand
CCATGTTCGGCCGCACGCTGCCCGACGCGCGCCTCACGTTCCAATCGGCACCCTCCGCCACACATCTCCAGGTCAGGACAATCCCAACACGCTTCCGGCAAACCTGCCGCGAGCGGATCCGTCTCGCGGTCGCGGAAGCTCAAAAACAGAGAACTGTTCCAAATAGTGTCCCAGGGATCGTCAAGGAGATTGCCACCCGCCACATAGTACGATTGGCAAGGAAGGACGTCGCCATTGGGTTCGATGCAGATGGAGTACTCGGCGGCATTGCACCGTTTAGGGGCAAGGCCCAATTCCAGCGGCGAGAGACGGCAGTAGTCGGTCACAGTATACCAAAGGAAGCGCATATCCAGCGCTTCGGCGTGATCACGGACGGCCGCGAGGGTTGCTGCCATCGCCTCGGCGGGGATGGCATCCGGGTCGTCGAAACCGCCCCCCGCATAGATCATGCCATTCATCGCAAAGGTGCGCAGCCCCAGGCCGTGCAGGAATTCGACGATGGCGACGGCATCCTGGACATTGCGCCGCGTCAGCGTGCTGTTGGTGATGGTGTGTACGCCGCTCGCCAACGCGTTCTTGATGCCGCGCACCGTCTGCGCGAACGCGCCCGGCGCGCCGACCATCGCATCGTGGACCTCGGCCTGGCACGTTTCGAGCGTGATCTGCACGTGATTCAGGCCTGCTTCGGCAATCGCCGCCATGGTGGGCGCATGCGAGAGAAGACGCGCATTCGTGTTCATCCCCACGATCAACCCCAAATCGTCGGCGTAGCGGATGATGGCGGGGAGGTCGGGATGCAGCGTCGGCTCGCCACCGGTAAGGATGATGTGCGGGATGCCGATCGCCGCAAGTTTGTCGAGCACGCGGAACCAGTCATCCAGCGGCAGAGAAGCCATCGTGAAGCGATCCGGCTCGTTATAGCAGTGAGGACACGCATTGTTGCACCCATAGGTGAGCGCGACGTCGGCTTTGTAGGGAGCCTGAACAGGTGTGCTGAAGATGGGGTTAAAGGTCACCTGTTCGGCAATGGCGCAGGTAGGGCACCCGTCGCCATTATCCTTGAGGCGCCCCACCATCGTATAGACGTCGGCCAACTCGCGGGCGAGGCGCGCTTTATCGACGCGGTTGAAGCGGCGCATAAGCATGCCCTTCGCCCGTTCCTGGGGGACGCCGTCAAGTGAAAGTTTCGCCATCTCCACAGCGGTAGTGTTAAGGTGGATCACCTCGGTCACGTCGATGAAGAGGATGCCGTTACCGTCTTCTTCGACGCGCAGGTGCACACGTCGCTGCCCGCCATCCAACGCGATGGGATAGGTATACAATCCCGGTGCGGGCGGTTCGGGCGACGCTGGCCATAGCCGCGCCAGTTCCTGACGCAGTTCACTCCAAAAACCGTTCGCTGCCATACGAATTGCGATTACGCTACCATTTGGGTGCTTCTTCGATCTGGTAGGACGCTCCGCAGTAAGGACAATCGACGAAAATCGCACCGGCCCGGACGATGAGGTTGTCCTTGCCCAGCGAGCCGCCGCAGGATGTACACTTCATCTCCTCCAGGTGAACGTCACCGGTGAGATCGATTTTCTGGACGTGGGTGATCTCCTCTTTCTTGGGCTGTACACGGGTCATATAGATGAGGGCACCGGCGGCACCGAGTAGCACCACACCGACGACCATACGCATAATCTGTCCCTGTGCGCCGATGATGAACATCAAGCCAAAAAGAGCAACAACGGCAGCGATAAGATAGACAACAAATTTCATGATGTTCCTCCGGAAATAGCCATAGAGTCGCGAGTCAAATAGTCCAATAGTCAGTTTTTTTGATAGTGTATGTTAAGTTCGTATGTATATTTATACGAAATTCTGGATGAATGGTTCTTTCAGTATATCGCAAGCTTCAACGGAGTCAAAAACTCAACCATTATCAGCATCATAATCATAATAACCCTAACAATCGTGCTACGGTGTCACCCGCACCGGCCATATTTAATGCGATAGGCAACAGGAGCACGCCCATCGCGTTCATCCGGCGCGATCCCCACAGCACGGGGATCAGGCCGATGCCGGTCGCCACGGCGCAGACTGCCAACCCACCCCATCCCGTCATTGTAAACACCACCACGAGCAGGATGATCAACGTCGCGAAACTGATGCTGCGATAGCTCACGCGCGCCGTCAATGCGATGACGAGCCGCGTGAGTCCCAAAGAGAGGAAAAATGCCAGGACGCCCGCCGCGAGCACCGCTGCCGTCGCCCAGAAATAGCGTTCGGGCGTGTAGGCGCTGTACTG
>JBJYXQ010000120.1:0-12473 GCA_046260035.1 Anaerolineae bacterium | reverse complement strand
CGATCCGTGCCCTTGGGCCACTCGGAGAGCAACATGTAGGCGATAATGGTCCACAGAATCCACGCCATGTGCGGGCGCAGGATTTCGCGGATCGGTGGCAGGATGCGTGAGGCGACCGGCGCAAGCAACGCCAGCACCGCCAGCCCACCCAATCCGCCGATGCCGGTGAGGACAACGGCTTCGTATCCGCGCTTCTGGAGCAAATATTTCTGACCTGGAAGAACGATGAAGACAGTGCTGTCGTCGGGCACGGAGAGGAAGATGCTGGAGATCGTGTTCAGCATCGCGTAACCGGTGATAAGACCGAGGAACAGGAATGCCATTTGTTCCGGGCTCATCCACGCCGCGAGCGCGCCGCTGGCAAGCAAAATGAAGCCCGCCACGTTGTAGATGTGCAGCGCCGGCACGATCGCCAACAGCGACGCCAAAAGTGTACCTGCGAGTGTCCAGAGAATGAGTTCAAACATAGCGAATCACGAATTACGAATAGCGAATGGAAGAATGAGCGAATACGCACTTCTCATTTCTAATTTCTCACTTCTCGTTTCTAATTGCCGCCTATCCGCCAATCCAGCGGGGAGCGGGGAAGGATTTCCAATTCGCCCTGGTATTCCTGGATGAGGCCGATGACTTCGACCTGCATCCCTTCAGCCGGCGGTGGGTCAAGGGCTGTAAAGATATTGGTCCACAGCAACACGGTGATGCTGCCGCTGCCGTCGTCTAACAGCACTTTGACGCCCGCGGAGAAACCCTCCGGTACGCCCAGGACGCCGCGCAGCCGCACCACACGCCCCGCATCCTGGACTCGCAGATCGGCAATCTGCACCCACGGGATTTCCGGAGCCGAAGCGATCATGACGATGTCTGCAGGGCCTTCGGGTACGATTTGTAGTTCGCCCTCATATACACCGATTTCGCCCTTCACCTCAACCTCCGCACCCACGTCAAGCGCGAGTGGATCGGGGAGGGCAATGTAGACGTCGTCCCACAGCACCAGCATAATCTGCGCCGTGCCATCATCGAGCGTTGCCTTCATCCCACCGTTGAAGCCCTCCATCAGCGCCACACGGCCCTTCAAAGTCATCCAGCTTCCAGCAGCATCGGGCGTAACTTCGCTCAACGCAGCCACAGGGACGGCAACGGCTTCCGGCGGCGCCGCGGAAAGGACAATGTCCGCCACAGTCGCCGGGACGATTTGCGGCGTGTCTTTGTAGAGGCTCACGGCTCCAGTCACATCGATCCCCTGTCCTTCGACGATCTCCGGTAGTGTGCCAGTCAGTGCGACCACCGTCTCATCCACGGCGATGGTGGTTTCGCCGGAATCATCGCGCACGGTGATGAGCGTCATGCCCTCGTAGGGCGTGCGCACCTCGCGGACTTCGCCCACGATGCGGACGCGCAAGCCAGCGTCCAGCGGCGTGAGGGTGCTCGCCTTCAACGTCAGCGGCTCGGGACGCTCCAGCGTGAGATGCTCGGCTGCGTTGAGTGTCAGTGAGACGTAATCCTCGCGGATGCGCAATGTCCCAGCGACGGTCACATCGTCACCGAGCGCGGGAATGATCCCCGCAGCCAGAAGCGTCTCCGTCACATCGCGGTACGAGGAGACGCGCACCTCGCCGGTGCCATCGTCCAGCCAAAACGCCAGGTAGCCACTCGTGGGATCGTAGCTCAGGCCGCGCGTGATGCGACCCTGAACGCGCACGTAGGCCATGTTCATCGTCCCTAAGGCTTCGGCAGCGGAGACAGTAGGGATGTCCATATGGCGCGCCATCCACCAGAGCGCGAGCAATCCCACCGTCGCGAGGAGGAGCGCCGCAATCTTGACGGCGCGCACGGAGATGCGCCCGCCAAGCTTCGCTCCACAGTAAGGGCACGTCGCATAGGGACCCACAAAGCGCCCGCAGCTTGGGCAATGCGCTGTGGGCACAGAATCTGTTGTCGTATGAGTGTTATCGGACATCCAAGACTTCTTCAAATTGGGAAAAAGAAATGAGAAATGAGAAATTAGACGAGTATGGCAATAATCCTGAAACTTCAATCATTTAATCTCCAATCATCAAATTTTCAATCTTCCACTTCCCACACCAGTTCGTGTTGGCGTTGCCAGATGCGGTAATGAAGGCCGGTGAAGGCAGGCAGTAACGGGTCGTCGGTGGGCAGGTTGATGGTGGAGCCTCCCATATCAGGGCGAGCGCTGTGCATCGCCGTCAAGAGCGTCCGCGCCGCCTGCGGCCGATGGGAATGAGCAGGATCGACGGCCAAATCTACGACGACATGGTTGCCCTGCTGTAACTGGTAGAGCACGTAGCCCACCATACGCGATGCTTCCCACAAGGCCAAGCCACGCAATTCATCCTGGCGGTGCAAGAACGACGGTAGCTGCCGCTGCCAGGGCATCCGCGTATCGTGAAAGTCAGTATACGACGCCAGAATCACGCTAGGAGAAGCCGGTGCGATACCGGGAGGTAGCGGGAGCGGCTCGAACGTCCCTGGCTCGAGCGTGAGCACCAACAAATCGCGTTCCCAGCGGAAGTCCAACTGTTGGTAAAGGGCAAGGCCGCCCTCGTTCTGGGCCAACACCTCCAATCGCACTGTGCGCAGCGCCTCTGCTTGGGCCGTAGCCTGAAGGTATTCGATGAGCCGCCGCGCAATCCCTTGACGTCGCCATGAAGCGAGCACACCCACCCCGCTCAGCCACCCGGTATCCCCGCGCAGGGACAGCAACGCAATCCCCACCGGGGTATCCTCGTTGAGCGCCACTACCGATTTCCGCAAGTCGATGTCCTCAACAACGCACATCCGCGCGAACTGAGCTGCATCGATCCAGACGGGCAGGTAATAGTTCATATACGCCTGGTTGATGAGGAATGTCAGGCGATCATACGACAAAGCCGTCGCCGGAACCAGATCAACCGAGAATGATGTGGATTTTTTCATCGTTAATAACAAATGGATTGAGTTTGCTAGATCTACTATATACTGAGAGCAATGAAAACGCAATCTGGTTTCAGATCAGGGCCCTATCATTCTCATTGACCAAGAGGCTTTTGCAGCTATCTTGCCGCTAAAGCGGCTTTCTTAAGGCGGGGATTTTTGTGGCGTGGCTCCACCACGCCACAAAAATCCCCTTTAAATCCCCGGCCTTTAGGCCGCATTTTGAGCCAGTGAAAACCTGAGGCGCGTTGCGCCAGAAGGAAGAATGATAAAACCCTGAGTTTCAGATTCGTTGTACATCTCCAAAACCGGGGTATAATAAATGAAAATATTGTCCGATAAGGGACAGAAAGTACGGACCCAGTTCAGGATATAAGGAATAGACACAATGACAGTAGATATCGAAGTCCGTAAAGCACGTTTGGGTGATGCTGAACGCATCGCAGAATTTGTGAACAGCGCTCGCACAGAGCGGCACGTCTCACAGATGGATGTCGCTGAGCGATTTAGCCAGGTTGGTTTTTTGCTGGCTGAACAACAGGGAAAAATCGTCGGATTGGCCGGATGGCGGGTAGAAAACCTCGTTATCTGCCTAACGGATTTTCTGATTGCACCGGGCGTAGATCGCGTCACAGCCGGGCGTGTACTCGTCACCGCTATGGAAAGGGAAGGCGAATATTTACAGGCTGAAGCATCCCTTCTCTTCCTTCCTGCCAACCCAAGCCAGGAATTGGTCGCCTACTGGCAACAGTTAGCATACACCAGGAAAGCCATGACGGAGTTGCCCAAAGCATGGCGTGAGGCCGCCAAGGAGTGGAATCCCAAGGCTGGCGAAGCTATGATCAAGCAAATCCGCGAGGATATGATCCGCAAGCCGATGTAGGCTAGGCCCGGCATAGCGATTAACAGAATTAGGGAGGCTGGAGTCGATGGATAAAATCAAGCAATTTGTACGCGCGCACCCACAATGGACATCCTGGATTGTACTTTCCATTGGGATGGTGGCCATCCTCGTCTGGTCCGCACGGGATGTTGGACTGCTGGCCGGACAGTGGGCCGCGTTGATCATCGCCACCATCGCGGTGGCAGGGCTGGCGGTATGGATTATTGGCTGGGAAGATGAAGAAGAGAGTGACGACACGGCTGCCGCAACCACGGAGAAATCAACCGAAGAGGCCTAAAAAACCCTTCTAGATACTAAGACACACCCCTGGCAATGCCAGGGGTGTCGTTTTTCAGTTGCACCTTCTTCGAGATACGTTATAATCCCTCAGAAAACTATTGCTTTTTGGAGGCTCAGCATTGGTTGAAGAACACATGGGCGAATCTTCGCCTGATGCCGGCGTAGTAACGCCGGTAGAGACACCAACAGAGGAGACACTCGAAGAAGAGCCCTCGTTAAGTCGCTCTTTCGGCATCCGCTCATGGTTACAAGATGTCTTGGAGACGCTGCTCCTGGCAGCGATTCTCTTCCTGGTCATCAACACACTTACCGGACGCTACCAGGTGCATGGGCAAAGCATGGAACCAAGCCTGCACGACGGTCAGTATCTTATCGCCAGCAAGGTCGTTTACTGGCTCCGCTCTCCCGAACGTGGTGATGTGGTCGTACTCGACCCACCGGGTGAACAGAGTGAGGTTCCGTATATCAAGCGAGTCATCGGCCTTCCAGAGGACGTGGTAGAAGTGCGCGAGCAGCGAGTGTGGGTTAACGGCGTGGCGCTCAACGAACCTTACATCAGCGCGCCGCCCCAGTATACCGGCAATTGGGTCGTCAGCGAAGATCAATATTTCGTACTCGGTGACAACCGTAATAATTCAAGCGACTCGCACGCCTGGGGGCTATTACCGCGCGAGCAAATATTGGGTAAAGCTATCTTCAGTTATTGGCCGCCGGAAACTTGGGGCGTCATTCCCCATTACACCTTCCCGGAGCTACAAACAGTACAATAGAGTTGGACAATGGCATGGACTAAACAGACGGCAATCAACAGCGGGGAAACGGATTCGCTCGATCTTGATGGATTGACGAACAAATCCGAAGGTACAGCGACCGTGTGGGCGTGGTTTCGAGACCTGTTCGAAACGCTAGCACTGGCCGTGATCATCTTCCTCGTGGTGAATACCTTCACTGGACGCTATGAAGTGCAGTCGATCAGCATGGAGCCTACGTTGCATGAAGGCCAATACCTGATTGTGAGTAAAATCGCATACTGGGTTCATGGCCCCGAACGCGGCGATATCATCGTGCTCGATCCACCGAATGGACGCAGCGAGATTCCATATATCAAGCGCGTCATTGGACTTCCCGGTGAGAAGGTAGAAGTACGCGATGGTCGTGTCTGGGTCGACGGTATTGCCCTCAACGAACCCTACATCAGCGGCCCTCCCTCCTATGTTGAAAGTCGCGTCCTCAGAACTGACGAGTATCTGGTCCTGGGTGACAACCGCAACAACTCCAGCGACTCGCACATCTGGGGCGTCCTGCCAGGCGAGAATATCATCGGCAAAGCCGTTTTCCGCTACTGGCCGCCGGAAAAATGGGGACTCATCCCCCACTATGCCTTCCCCGAGTTGGAGGTGGCTCCATGACGCCGACAGACGTTCCATCTAATGAGGATAGCTGCGTCAACTACACCTGCCCCGAGTGCGCGATGGGCAACCTCAAGCCCATCAAAGTCACCTATACGCACCGTTGGGGGCAGACACTAATCGTCGCGCCAGATTTTGCGGCGTGGCGCTGTGACGCGTGTGGCTTCACCCGATACGATAGCGCAGCACTGGCGCAGATTCGCCTGCTGATCGGTCCGGACGAAGAGGAACTGATCGAACCGTATCCCCGGCACACCCGCACAGAAGGTCCCGGCGAGGTCGGCCCGCGACGCTGGATACCGTGAAGGCTAAGTCGCTCACTTGAGCCATCCATCGCTAAGCTTGACAAATCCAAGGCCTACGCTAAAATGTACCCGTGTTGCCGAGATAGCTCAGCCCGGTAGAGCAGGGGACTGAAAATCCCTGTGTCCTGAGTTCAATTCTCAGTCTCGGCACCAAAAAAACGGGATCGCGTCAGGCGATCCCGTTTTGTTTTGCCACCTATATCAAGCCTTGATCTCTGTTTTTCCCGGAGGGTGCTGTGTCGATATTGAAGTTCCTGGTGCGGCGTGTGTTGTTAATGCTGATCACGTTTGTCGTGATCACGGCGATGTTATATGGGGTGATGATGCTGTCACCGGCAGAGGCACGGGCAACGTTGTATATGCCCAGGAGCAATTCTGGAAGTTCGCTAAATCAGCTCCAACTCATCATCGAGCAGTATGGCCTGAATGATCCTTACCCAGTGCAGTATGTGCGGTGGCTGAGAAGCCTGTTGCGTGGAGACTGGGGATGGAGTCCCGGATTGCGCGATGACGTGCTAGAAGCCCTGCTCCGTCGCACGCCGGTGACGGCCGAATTGACGCTCTGGTCGGTGCTGCTGTTCATCCCGTTGGGCATCATCAGTGGCGCAGTGGCGGCCTGGCGACGCGGAGGCGTACCCGATCACAGCTTCCGTCTGCTGGCCTTCATCGCGACCTCGATTCCCCCGTTTATCCTCGGGTTGATGCTGCTGTCAGTCTTCTACGTAGGGCTGCGTTGGTTCCCGATGGGACAGTTGACCATGTCCAATGAACTCGTGGTGAAAGCAGCGACATTTAAAACGTACACCGGCTTACTGGTGGTAGATGGTCTGCTCAACGGGCGCTCCGACATCACCGTGGACGCACTGCGCCATCTGGTCCTGCCGGTCTTTACCTTGAGCTTGGCGCACTGGGCCACATTGGGCCGAGTGACCCGAGCAGCGATGTTCGAAGAATTACACAAAGACTACATCACCACAGCGCGTGGCAAGGGATTATCGTGGCGCAAGACGATCTGGCGGCACGCGCTACAAAATGCCATGCTCCCTGCACTGAACAGCAGCGCGCTCTCAGCGGCCTCCCTGGTGACAGGGGTGTTCGTGGTGGAAGTGATCTTCGCACTTCCAGGAGTCTCCGCACTACTTGGTGCAAATTCGGGCTACTATGGAGCCTTTATGCCTGATGTTGCAGCGACGATGGGATTCGCAGTGTATGGCGTGCTGTTGGTGCTGCCGCTGATGTTCATCCTTGATGTGCTCCAGGCATTTATCGATCCTCGCCTGCGCGAAGGAGCGGTGCTATGAGACATCTCCGGCATTTCCTCACCATACGCCTTAACTGGCTTGCTATGCTCATTGTCGGTTTCTATTTCGTCGTAGCTGTGGCTGCCCCTTTGCTCGCGCCACCGGATGATCCAGCCCATCCGACGCCGTACCGGTATGTGGAGGGAGAGACACAGACGTCGCCGTTGCCACCCGGTCCCGGTTTGCCGTTGGGAACAGTGGCTTATTTGATGGACAGCACAGGCGGACGCGAGCTGTTGCACTTCGACATTTTCTATTCGCTGGTGTGGGGAACGCGTGCCGTGTTGCGGTTCGGACTACTCACAGCGTTGACGGCGGCGATCCTGGGCGTCATCATCGGTGCGATCAGCGGATATGCGGGTGGCACGCTCAATTTCGCGTTGATGCGGATGACGGACGCGTTCCTGGCCTTTCCAGTGCTTGCCGGAGTATGGCTTTTCCGCACACTCATACAGACAGCTAACCTGGAGTTGGTGGACTATACGACTTTTACGCCAGTCCAAATTCCTTCTACTCCCGTTCAACAGTTGGTATTGACGCTAGGGATTGATCCGGTGATGTTGACGTTGATTCTGTTTTCCTGGATGAGTTACGCGCGGTTGATCAACGCTAACATTATCAGCCTGAAAGAAGCCGAATATGTGCAGGCAGCTAAAGTGGTGGGACAACGCCCGCTGCGCATCATCTTTCGGCATTTGTTGCCCAATGCGATTGCGCCGGTGATCGTTCTACTGGCACGCGATATTGGCGGGATGGTCGTGATGCAGGCCGCCTTCGCCTTTATCGGCGTCAGCGGTACGGTCAATAGCACCGCTATTCCGGAGTGGGCGCGCCTGCTGATGATGGGGCGGAACTGGATTATCGGGCAGGGCGGCAACCCCTTCACGTACTGGTGGCTCTATCTCCCGGTGACGGTGGCGTTGATCGTGTTTGGGATTGGGTGGAATTTGTTAGGCGACGGTCTGAATCTGACGCTCAATCCACACGAAGTGGCACGTAAGCGTTCCGGATAAAGCGGCTTTTTAAGAGATTTTTTGTAGCGGGGCTGAGCCCCGCTACAAAAAATCCCCCATATATAATGATGCTTCAAGCCCTTGAATCAGGGTGCGAAGTTGCGCATAACCAGCGGCAAGAATATCTTCGACGATGAGGCTGAAGTCTGCATCCTCAGCTTATACCCAGTCTCATCAACACAGCCGAACACATTCATCAACGGGCTAGCACTCAGATAGTAAGTCCCAGAAGCGGATGCTTCCCAGACCAACCGCCCTGTTCCCGTTTCAGCTAGTGCCATGCCATTCGTGTCGTACAGCTCCAACAACGTTAGGGTATCCATCAACAATGTCATGGTATCCGTAAACGGTGTGACAGTGAAGGTCACAGTGCGTCCCGAATCTATGTCAAAGGTGACGAAGTCTTTGTCCACAGCGTAGAGTGCTGGATTGCTGTCGAAGGAATGCGTCTGAGAGAGCCCCTCCACGATAGGACGCGCTTGTTCCCAGGTATCATCAACCTCGTACGCATCGGCGCAGGTGTGGCTGATGACGCCCATTGGCGTCAAAGGAATCTCCTGGCTGGTATTGAGTGGCAGTGCGGTGGCATACGCGCGCAACACTAGCGGGAGATAGATCATCGAGAGATCAAAGCTTTGCCGCTCCACCCAAACCTCGTAATCCGTCAGGCAGCCACTAAGACCGGCGCGGTTGGTGATACGAACGAAATAATCTCCGGTTGCTGGCGCTTCCCAGACGATACGAGAGGAGAAATCCGTCGCACCTTCGTAGTCATCATTCTCCGCGATCAGGGTATGTCCGTCAGGGTCAAACAGAGCCACAACGGTGTCGGCTCGCCGCCCCCAAGAGGATGTCGTGATTGTGTAGACACTCCCGGCTTCAACCGTGAATACCATCCAATCGGTGGCATCATCACAGAAGTTGTGCGCCTGCCGTCCAGCTTCCGTCAAGGTCTTCGCTTGACCCGTCGTATCATCATCCTCAAAGGCATCAGGATCGCAGAGGCAGTAAGGCGCGAGCACATCGCCAAAGTTCACCAGGTAGCCATTTCCCAGAGTGACACTGACGGTAACGGTGTTCGGCGTCGTGGAGATATAGCCTTCAGGGTCGGTCTCGACGACGGTGTGGGAACCCACGACTTGCGTCGATAAGGTATAGCGACCGAGATGATCAGTCGTGGTCATCGTCGTGCCATCCAGTGTGACAGCCACACCGCCGATGCCCACCTCGCCATTCTGCCAATCCCACACACCGTTGCTGTTCACATCCTCGAAGACTGTCCCGTAGAGGGAGGCAAAATCAGCCACATCCTCACGCGCATCTCCAAAGTCCACTTGGTAGTCAGCCTGCAACGACCTCACATCCAAAGTGACCGTGTTCGGCGTCGTAGAGAAGTAGCCTATGGGGTCGGTTTCCACGATGGAATGAACGCCGGTAACTTGGGTAGAGAACGTGTAGCGTCCCAGGTTATCCGTTGTGGTTACTACATTCTGATCGAGAGTCACCGTCACATCGGCGATCCCACCTTCAGTGTCATCCATGACGCCATTGCCATTCGCATCGTCGAAGACGAAACCGTAGATTGATGCGAAGTCAGAGATATCGCCTCGCGCATCGCCGAAGTCCACTTGATAATCCGTATCCATCGCAACAGAAACATGAACCTCGTTAGGCGTCGTGGAGAAGTAACCCTCTGGATCAGTCTCCACTACCGTATGCCAGCCAACGACGGTTGTTGAGAATGTGTAACTGCCGTATGGCCCTGTCGAAGTCGTATGAGTGCCATCCAGGGTTATTGTCACATCAGAGATCCCCAATTCCTCGGTATCCCACATCCCATTGCCATTCGCGTCCTCGAAGACTGTCCCGTAGATGGTGGCAAACTCGACCACGTCATCAGGCGCGTCTCCGAAATTCACCGGGTACATACTGCCCAATGTCACAGCCACATGGACTTCGTTAGGCGTCGTAGAGAAGTAGCCCTCAAGATCGGTCTCGACGACAGCATGGACGCCCGGTGTCGGTGTCGAGAAACTGTAGTCTCCATCAACGTCTGTCGTCGCCGTGATGGTTCCGTCCAGCGTGATCGTCACACCAGGGATACCGACTTCACCATCATCTTGGACGCCATTGGCATTGATATCCTCGAAAACAGTTCCCGCAATCACTGCGATGCTCGAACTGTCGTCGATAATCGTCAGTGTCGCCGGATTGGTGCTGCCCAGGTCTGCGTTTACAGGATCTACCAGCAACAGGCCAACCGTTTCGTCGTCTTCGAAGAGATCGTCCGTGAGAATCGGTACGGTGAAGGTCAGCTGGGTTATCCCAGGTGCAAAGGTCAGCACATCGCTGACCGCGATATAGTCACTGCCCGGCGTCGCCGTGGCTTCAGTGGTCGTGTACTGCACGGTCGTTGTGAGGTTGGTTTCGCCGGTAAGCGTCACCGTGATCAACGCGCTCCCTGCCGCTTCTGCCACTGTATAGTCGCTATGGCTGAAAGCCACGGTCGGGCGGTCATTATCCACGATGGTCAAAGTGGCTGTATTACCCGCCGCACTAACCCCCACGCGCGAATGACTCGTAGCATCAAGCGTCACCTGCACCGTCTCGTCGCCCTCATACACGGTATCATCAATAACATCTACGACGATGGTCGCCGATAACTCACCGGCGGGGATCGTGACTGTACCAGTGAGCGACGTATAGTCAGTACCAGCGGTCGCGCTACCTCCGGTCGTATAGCTGACCACCACCGACGTTGCCACTTCTTGGGTCAGCGAAACCACAAAGTGACCATCCACATCCGGTTCAGCAGCATTATCAAGCGGGGTGATGCTGACCTCGGTTGTATCATTGTCTTCGATCAGCAATGTCGCCGTATCCGGAATGTAAATTTCCGCAAAGATGTTATCCGACTCCGTCAACGTCACGACGACGGTTTCGTCCTCTTCGACCAGAATATCATCCTGCACTTCGACGGCAACCGTCACCGAGAGTGTGTCCGTCGGAATGACCACCGCACCCGAAAGCGCGGCATAATCGACGCCAGCACTGGCTGTGCCACTGACAGTATAGCTGATCGTCACCGAGGTGGTCGCCGGTTTGGTCATGGTAATGACAAACCACCCGTTGATGTCCGGTTCGGCGGCATTCTGTCCCACCAGCACGGTCACTCTGGAAGTATCATCGTCTGCGATGGTCAACGCCGCCGGATTCACCGTACCCGCCGACACCCGCGAGTTATCCGTCTCCGCCAACGTCACCTCGACCATCTCACTGCCCTCGATCAGCACATCGTCAACCACCGTCACCGGGACGGTGACCGAGAGGGTACTGGCCGGCACAACCACCGAACCAGGGAGGGCCTGGTAGTCATCACCGGCACTCGCCGTCCCCCCCACGGTATAGCTGACCGTGACCGACTGCGTCACTGGGTTGCTGAACGCGATGACGAACCAACCGTTGATATCCGGCTCCTCGGCATCTTGGCCGACCGTCACGCTGACGGTTGCAAGGTCATCGTCGGCAATCGTCAGCGAGGCTGCGTCATTGCCCGCATCGACGGTAACGCGGGTGTTGTCTGTTGCCGTGAGGGTCAAGAGCACAGTTTCGTCACCCTCGACCAGGTCGTCGTCTTGCACTGCGATCGTGATGGTCGATGTCAGTTCGCCAGCAGGGATCTCGACTACATCGGTCAGCGCCGCGTAGTCAACACCCTCAGTTGCACCACCACTTACAGTGTAGCTCACTACCAACGCCGTCGCAGCCGGGTGAGTTAGCGACACCACGAAGCGCCCATCCACATCCGGTTCTGCGCCGTCGTTTTGAGCGGCGATGCTGACCTCAGCCGTATCGTTGTCTTCAATGATCAGTATCGCTGAATCTGGTGTGCCGACCTCCACAAAGACGTTGTTCGACTCCGTCAGCGTCAGTACTACCGTTTCATCGCCTTCGACCAAGAGATCGTCCTGCACTTCGACGGCAACCGTCACCGAGAGCGTATCTGCCGGAACCACCACCGCACCCGAAAGCACGGCATAGTCAACGCCAGCGCCGGCTGTGCCACCGACAGTATAACTGATCGTCACTGAGGTGGTTGCCGGTTTGCTCATGGTGATAACAAACTGCCCGTCGATGTCCGGCTCGGCAGCGTTCTGTGCCACCAACACGGTCACTCTGGCGGTGTCATCGTCTGCGATGGTCAACGTCGCCGAATTCGCCGAGCCCGCTGACACCCGCGAGTTGTCCGTCTCCGCCAAGGTCAACACAACCGTCTCACTGCCCTCGATCAGCACATCGTCAACCACCGTCACCGGGACGGTGACCGA
>JBJYXQ010000119.1:0-6593 GCA_046260035.1 Anaerolineae bacterium | reverse complement strand
ATCATCGCCGAGGCGTGGGATACTGCCGGTGCGTACGAGGTGGGTAGTTTTTCAGAGCAGCGCTGGGCAGAGTGGAACGGCCGGTACCGAGATGATGTCCGGCGTTTCTGGCGCGGCGATGATGGGATGCTCGGTTTGTTTGCCAGCCGCATCTGCGGCAGTGCCGACATCTATACCAAGTCCGGCAAAGGCCCCGAGGGCAGCATCAACTTCGTCACCTGCCACGACGGCTTCACTCTGAACGACCTGGTGAGCTATCGCTACAAGCACAATGAAGCAAACGGAGAAAACAACCATGACGGGACGAACTACAACTTCAGCGAGAACTACGGCGTTGAAGGCGAGACGACGGATGCCGGGATCGAGATCGTGCGGAAACGCCAGATCAAGAACTTCCTGCTAACCCTGTTGATCTCGCGCGGCGTGCCCATGTTGCTCGGTGGGGATGAATTTCGCCGTACGCAAGGCGGCAACAACAACGCCTACTGCCAGGACAACGAAACGAGCTGGTATGACTGGAGTTGTCTGGAACAGCACAGGGACATTTTCCGCTTCACTCGTGGTATGATCGCCTTTCGTCGTGCCCATCCGATTCTGAGTAAGGAGCAATTCTACACGGACACCGAGATCCAATGGTTTGGCCCGCAGGGAGGATTGCCCAACTGGGCCGACCCGCAAGAGAAGCAATTTGCCTGTCTGATCCATGAAGGTGAGCAGCACGCGCTTTGCCTGATGTTCAATGCCGGCGCCGATGCGGTCGATTTCGGGTTGCCCCCCGTATTGCCGGGGGCTCGGTGGCATGTGGCCGCGGACACCTCTTGCGAGGCGCCACAAGATCTGTTTGCTGCAAGCGAGGAACCGCTTTGGGAAGATCCACAAGCCTACCACCTGAGCCCCCGATCTAGCGCCATACTTCTGGCGCGAGGAACGCAGGGCCAGACGGCGTTGACGGAAGCCAAATGCAAAAGATGAAAAGAGCGATCCCGATCACGACTTTGTTTCTGGATGTCGGTGGCGTATTGCTTACCAACGGGTGGGGCCATCAATCCCGGTCGTTGGCTGCGAAGGCGTTCGATCTGAATCTGGATGAGATGGAAGACCGGCATCACCTGACCTTTGACACGTACGAAGTGGGCAAACTCACGCTGGAGGAATACCTGACCCGGACGGTGTTCTACGAGGAGCGACCGTTCACACGGGATCAGTTCCGGGAATTCATGTGCGCGCAGTCGCAACCCTATCCTGACATGATCGAGTTGGCCCGCAATCTCAAGGCGCAGCACGAACTGAAGATCGCCGTGGTCAACAAAGAAGCGCGCGAACTGAATTCGTATCGGATTGAAAGATTCAAGCTGGATGAGTTCGTAGACTTTTTTATTTCCTCCTGCTTTGTCCACTTCCGCAAACCCGACGCGGACATCTTTCGCCTTGCGCTGGACATTGCCCAGGTGCCAGCCGAGCAGGTCGTCTATATCGATGACCAGCCGTTGTTCGTCCAGGTCGCGGAAGGTCTGGGGATTCACGGGTTGTCGTATGCGTATCTCATGGGAGAACTGGCCCGCCTGACCGGAACGGAAGCGGCGCGAGGTCGGATCATCCTCGCCCACCTGGGCAACGGTGCGAGCCTGGCCGCGGTGCGCGACGGCAAATCTGTGGACACAAGCATGAGTTTCACCCCGACCGCCGGAGTACCGATGAGCACCCGCTCCGGCGATCTCGATCCCGGGCTGGTTTGGTATCTGGCGTGCACGGAGAAAATGAGCGCGAAGCAATTCAACGAGATGGTCAATTTTCAGTCCGGGCTGCTCGGCGTGTCCGAGACCAGTTCCGACATGCATGACTTGCTCGAGCGCGAAACTGAAGATGTGCGGGCAGCCGAGGCGGTTGCGCTGTTTTGTTACCAGGTGAAAAAACGGATCGGCGCCTTCGCGGCGGCGCTCGGCGGACTGGACACGCTGGTGTTCGCCGGCGGCATCGGCGAGAACGCGCCCATAGTTCGCGCGGGGATATGCGATGGGCTGGAGTTTCTTGGCATCGAACTCGAGGAAAAACGAAACGTGGCGAACGCGGGCGTGATTTCCACTGTAACCAGCCGGGTTCCCGTCCGCGTCATCCACACGGACGAGGAATGGATGATCGGAAAGACGGTCTGCCGCGTTTTGGGTCTTACAGTTGAAAAGGAACATGAAAGCAAAAAAGGTGTCTGAAAGGAGCATTGTCATGAAGGTGAAAAATGGGGTTGCGGAGAACATCGCCGTGGAAACGGAGAAGATGAATAGAACGGACACGTCGTTGTCGCCCGATTTGCTGCGAAAGATGAACGCGTATTGGCGTGCCGCGAACTATCTGTCCGTCGGGCAGATTTATCTTTACGACAATCCTTTGCTTCGCGAGCCGCTGAAGCTGGAGCACGTGAAGCCGCTGGTGGTCGGGCACTGGGGCACGACGCCGGGTCAGAACTTCATCTACGTGCACCTGAACCGGGTCATCAAGAAGTATGACCTGGATATGTTCTACATCGCCGGGCCCGGGCACGGCGGCCCGGCGATTGTGGGCAACGTTTATCTCGAAGGCACGTGGAGTGAGGTTTATCCGAACGTCACTCAGGACGAAGCCGGGCTGAAAAAACTATTCAAGCAGTTTTCTTTCCCCGGCGGGATTTCCAGCCATGTGGCGCCGACGACGCCGGGGTCAATTCACGAAGGTGGCGAGCTGGGCTATTCGCTCAGCCATGCCTTCGGGGCCGCGTTCGACAATCCCGACCTGATCGTCGCCTGCGTCATTGGCGACGGCGAAGCGGAATCGGGCCCCTTGGCGACCGCCTGGCAGTCCAACAAACTTCTCGACCCCATGACCGACGGCGCAGTGCTGCCGATCTTACACCTCAACGGCTACAAGATCAGCAATCCGACCGTCTTGGCCCGCATCGAGCTTGAGGAATTGGAGCAATTTCTGCGTGGCTGCGGCTGGACGCCGTATTTCGTCGAGGGCGACGATCCGATGGAGATGCACCAGCTCATGGCTGCGACCTTGGACAGGGCCGTCGAGGACATCCAGCGTGTTCAGAGCAATGCGCGGAGCAAGAACGACACCACCCGGCCACGCTGGCCAATGATTGTCCTGAGATCGCCCAAGGGTTGGACGGGACCGAAAGTCGTGGACGGTCTGCAAATCGAGGGCACATTCCGAGCGCACCAGGTGCCGCTCCTGGTGGATGCCGCGCATCCCGATCATCTCCAGCAGCTTGAAAGCTGGATGAAGAGCTACAAGCCGGAAGAACTGTTTGATGAGAATGGTCGGCTCAGGCCGGAATTGGCCGAGCTGGCGCCGAAGGGCGACCGGCGGATGGGCGCCAATCCGCACACCAACGGCGGCATTCTGTTGCGCGACCTGCGTATGCCGGATTTTCATCTTCACGCGGTGAATGTGCCTTCGCCCGGCGCCGTAGACGGCCAAGATACGCTCGTGCTGGGTAAGTTCCTGCGTGACGTGGTCAAGCTGAATCAGGATCAGCGCAATTTCCGTGTCTTCGGCCCCGATGAGACGGTCTCGAACCTCCTGGGCGCGGTCTTTGAAGCAACCAATCGCCAGTGGGACGCCCAGACAGAAAAGAACGATGAATTTCTCGCCCCCGCCGGACGCGTGCTGGATTCGATGCTCAGCGAACACCAGTGCGAGGGTTGGTTGGAAGGCTATCTGCTGACCGGGCGGCACGGGCTGTTCAACTGCTATGAGGCCTTCGTTCGCATCGTTGACTCGATGTTCAGCCAGCACGCCAAGTGGCTGAAGGTAACGCTGGAACTGCCCTGGCGCCGGAAGATCGCCTCGCTGAACTATCTGCTCGCCTCCCACGTCTGGCAGCAGGATCACAACGGCTTCACGCACCAGGATCCCGGCTTCCTCGACCATGTCATCAACAAGAAGGCCGATATCGTGCGCGTTTACCTGCCGCCCGATGCGAACTGCCTCTTGTCGGTTGTTGATCACTGCCTACGCACCCGGCACTATGTGAACGTGGTGGTTGCGGGAAAGCACGCGCTGCCCCAATGGCTGACCATGGCCGAGGCGGTCGTGCATTGCACGGAAGGAATTGGCATCTGGCAATGGTCCAGCAACGACCAGGGCGCTGAGCCGGACGTGGTGATGGCCTGTTGCGGCGACACGCCCACGCTGGAGATCTTGGCGGCCGTTTCCATTCTGCGCGAGCATCTGCCCGACCTGAAAATCCGCGTGGTCAACGTCGTTGATCTGATGAAGCTACAGTCTGCGAGCGAGCATCCGCACGGGCTGAGCGAAACGGATTACGATTCGCTCTTCACGGTAGACAAGCACATCATCTTTGGCTTTCATGGATACCCATCGTTGGTCCACCGGCTGACCTACCGCCGGACCAATCAAAACCTGCACGTCCGAGGCTACAAGGAAGAGGGCACGATCACGACGGCCTTCGACATGCGAGTGCAGAATGACCTGGACCGGTTCCACCTGGTGCAAGACGTGGTTGATCGCCTGCCGCATTTGGGTTCCCAGGGGGCCTACCTGAAGCAGATGATGCAAGACAAGCTCATCGAGCACACGCATTACATTGATGAACACGGCGAAGACATGCCGGAGATTCGGAACTGGAAATGGAGTACCCCCAAATGAATGCGCAAGACCTGACAAACACCGCGAGAATGCTGGTCGCCGGCGACAAGGGCCTGCTGGCGATGGATGAAAGTACTCCCACCTGCAACAAACGCTTTGCCAGGTTGGGGATTCCCCAGACCGAGGAGGCCCGGCGCGCCTATCGGGAGTTGATTGTGACCACGCCCGGTCTCGGGGAGTGCATCAGCGGCGTGATCCTTTACGACGAGACGATCCGCCAGCGGAAGAAAGATGGCACCCCCTTTCTTAAAGTCATTGCCCATGCGGGAATCATTCCCGGAATCAAAGTTGACGCCGGCGCCAAGGAGATGGCAGGTCAGCCCGGAGAGAAAATAACTGAAGGCCTGGACGGATTGTGCGACCGCCTGGCCGAATACGCTCAAATGGGCGCCCGTTTTGCCAAGTGGCGCGCGGTGATTGCCGTGGGCGATGGCATTCCCAGCCGGGGTTGCATCGAGGCTAACGCGCAGGCGTTGGCGCGCTATGCCGCGTTGTGCCAGGAAGCCGGACTGGTCCCCGTCGTCGAGCCGGAAGTGCTCATGGACGGCGAGCATACCCTGGAGCGGTGCGGCGAGGTCACGGAGGAAGTCCTGCGAACGGTTTTCAGCGAGCTTCACACACAGCGAGTGGTGCTGGAGGGCATGATCCTGAAGCCCAACATGGTGCTTCCGGGATTGACCTGCCCCAAGCAAGCAGCGGTGAACGAGGTGGCCGACGCCACGGTAAGGTGTCTTTTGCGAGCCGTCCCCGCTGCCGTTCCGGGGATTGCGTTCTTGTCGGGCGGTCAATCCCCTGAACTGGCCTCGGCCCGTTTGAATGCCATGAATGTTCGATTCCAGGCGCGGCTGCCGTGGGCGTTGGCGTTTTCGTTTGCCCGCGCCATCCAGCAGCCGGCTTTGGAGATCTGGGTAGGCGAGGAGACCCACGTGTTAGCGGCGCAGCAAGCTCTGCTTCATCGAGCCAGGTGCAACCAGGCTGCGCGCCGTGGGGAATATACTGCCGCGATGGAAAGGACATGAGCATGCTAAGCGGTTTCCCGCAGCTCACGAAATCTGCAGCATAGCAAAGACAGAAAGGAGTGCCCATTATGAAACCCAATACCGACCAGTCCAAGGCTCCCGAATCGGAGCCGGGATCGAAGCCCGATCCGAAGGACGATCTGAAATCCCTGCCCCTGCCGGAAGTGGAGAAAAAACTGGGGTCGTCGCCGGATGGCCTCAGTCAAGCCGAGGCGCAGAAACGGCTAGCCCAATATGGGCCGAACGAGATTGAAGAAAAGAAAACCAATCCGTTCCTGAAATTCCTCACCTATTTTTGGGGTCCCATCCCGTGGATGATCGAAGCGGCCGTGATCCTTTCGGCGGTAGCCCGGCATTGGCCGGATTTTTTCATCATCCTCCTTTTGCTTGTTTCCAACGCCGTGGTCGGATTCTGGGAAGAACACCAGGCGGGCAATGCTATCGCTGCGCTGAAGGCCAATCTGGCGATCAAGGCCCGGGTGAAACGTGATGGGAAGTGGACCACCCCGGCGGCGCGTGATTTGGTGCCGGGCGACGTCCTCCGCGTGCGCCTGGGCGACATCGTGCCGGCGGATGCGCGCTTGCTGGCGGGTGACCCGGTGGAGGTGGATCAATCCGCGCTGACAGGCGAATCTTTGCCCGCCACGCGCAAACCTGGCGAGGCGGTGTTTTCGGGGTCGATTATCCGCCAGGGCGAAATCGACGCGATGGTGTACGCCACCGGCGCGAACACCTACTTCGGCAAGACCGCGCAACTGGTACAGGAGGAGCAGACCGCCAGTCATTTCCAACGTGCCGTGCTGAAGATTGGCGATTACCTGATCATCCTGGCGGTGGCTCTGGTGGCGGTGATTATCACCGTCGCGCTCTTCCGCGGCGACCCCATCCTCACCACGTTGCAGTTCGCCCTGGTGCTGACCGTGGCCG
>JBJYXQ010000118.1:0-1995 GCA_046260035.1 Anaerolineae bacterium | reverse complement strand
CCATCTACGGCTGCGCCAACCGCAACACCCCTTCCGCCTGAGACACCGATTCCCACACCTACAGCTCTGCCGACATCCGTTGCAACGTTGACCGTCACGGCGACAGCGACCGCTACCATGCTCCCCACTTCCACGCCGGTGTCGTCGCCGACGTTGTCTCCCACGCCGACGCTCACAGCTTCCTCCACACCAGCGTCAACGGAGACCACCGCGTCACCCTCTCTCACTCTATCCCCTTCACCTACGCCTTCCACCTACTCCCTTTCTTTTCCCGCTGTGGTTTCTCCTGGAACGACTTCTTATCGTACGCCAAATCCGCTCCTCAAATATATCCCCTACGCGTTGATCTTGATTTGCATTATCGGCCTCGCGTTGCTCAAACGAAAGCGGTAGTGCAATGCGCCGTCTCTTGCGTGCGTCGATCTATGCGCTAACTGCTGTCATTGGGCTGTTGGCTTTTCTATATCCTGTCGTGATTTCGGGCCAGGCGGCGAACACGCCTTTACTACTCGCCTTCATCGTAGGTCTGAGCTTTGTCGCACTTTTGCTCGAAGTGCAGGGCGATGCGGTGAATGCCAAGTTCGTCGCGCTGTTGGGCATTCTCACGGCGATGAATGCCGCGCTGCGCTTCGCCGAGGTCGCCATCCCCGGACCGGGCGGCTTTAGTCCGATTTTCTTCCTCATCATTGTGACAGGCTACGTGTACGGCGGGCGTTTTGGCTTTCTCCTTGGCGCACTGACATTGCTCGTTTCGGCGCTGATCACCGGTGGCGTGGGGCCGTGGCTACCCTATCAGATCCTCACGGCGGGATGGGTTGGCCTTTCGTCGCCGCTGTTGCGCTCTCTGATTTGCTGGCTGCATGTCGAAGGGCGCTGGCCTGAGGTTGCGCTTTTGGCGCTGTTCGGATTGGGCTGGGGGGTGCTTTACGGCGCGCTGTTGAATCTGTCCTCCTGGGCCTTTATCGTTGGGCCTGGTGCACCGATGCCGACGACACTCCGTGAGACACTCCGTCAGTACGCTGCCTTTTACGCGACGACCTCCCTGGTGTGGGATCTGGCGCGCGGATTCGGCAACGTCGCGCTGACCCTGGCGTTCGGCGCGCCGACGCTGCGCGTGCTGCGGCGTTTTCACAAACGTTTCAGCTTTGTATACCGGCCACAGGAGGCATAAGAAGTGCTTCACGCTGCCGCCTGGTTTGCCTGGCTCAGCGCCGCGTTGATCGTTGTCTCGACGACGCGCAATCCGCTGTATCTCACGCTGGCAATCGCCGCGTTTATGGCGACAGTACACGCCATCCGGCGGCCAGGGGAAACGTATGCCGCGCCCCTTGCACCAGGACGCTTTGCCCTCTACGTGATCCCACTCGCGGCACTTATCAATGCGCTGCTTTCCCGTGTGGGGGATACCGTCCTGCTCGCTATTCCTACGACGTGGCCCTTGATCGGCGGGCCGATCACCGCCGAAGCGCTCGTCTATGGTGCGCTCAACGGCCTGGTGTTGACGGCGCTTTTCACCGCGTTCACTGTGCTCAATCTCGCCGTTCCTGTCCGCGACCTGATCCGCTTCATCCCCCGTGCCTTCTACCCGGTGGCGGTCGTTGCCTCCATCGCAGTGACCTTTGCACCGGCTACGCTGAGGCAGATGCAGCAGATCCGCGAAGCGCAGGCCATCCGCGGGCACCGGATGCGGCGGCTGCGCGACTGGTTGCCTCTGTTTATGCCACTGCTCATCGGTGGATTGGAACGCGCGCTGCAATTGGCAGAAGCCATGGCGTCACGTGGTTTCGCCGATGAGGGCGGAACGACGCATACGGGTCGTGCGCAAGTTATCTCTGTCGTAGGGTTACTCGCCATCCTAAGCGGTGGATTGCTGACCGCGTGGCAGCAGATGTTTTGGGGGTTGCTGCTCATCATCGCCGGCAGCGCCGCGATTGCGGGAACGCTCTGGTTGACCGGGCGCAGCATCCCGCACACGACGTACCGGCGTCCGTCCTG
>JBJYXQ010000117.1:2590-10405 GCA_046260035.1 Anaerolineae bacterium | reverse complement strand
GTTGCAGGTTGTGCTCAGACCACAGCGATAGCAACGCGCACACCGACACCAACACAAAGCCCCACGATAAAACCATCGCCAACGCTGACACGGACGCCAAGACCAACACTGACTCCAACACCGACATCCACAGCGACGCCAACATTCACACCAACACCCAGCCCGACACCCACGCCAACGCCGATTCCATTCTGGGACACGCGAACGTCCACGCCCGAAGAACAGGGCGTGGACTCGATGGTGTTGGTCAGGATGTTCGGTGGTATCGAGGCCCAGGAGGCCGAGGGTCACAGTATCCTCATCGTGCGTCACGGATATCTGGTAGCGGAGGCCTACTTTCACCCATACAATCAGGATCGCGTGCACAGCCTGACTTCGTGCACCAAGAGCTTTCTCTCCGCGCTGGTCGGTATCGCAGTTGAAGAAGGGCTTCTCGATCTGAAGGCTAAAGCCCTGGACTCCTTTCCTGGCTATTCGATTGCGAATGACAGCCCGCTCAAACAAGAGATTACGGTTGAGCACTTGTTGTTGATGCGGTCTGGCCTGGACTGGCCTGAGTCATCCGTCTCCTACAGCTCCAGCAGCAACATCCTGCGACAGATGATGAATAGCCCAGATTGGGTACAATTTGTGCTTGATCGCCCTATGGCAGTCGCACCGGGAAGTGTGTTCAACTATAGTACCGGTGATTCACAGATCTTGGGAACGGTATTAGAGCAAGCCACGGGGATGACGATACAGGACTTCGCGCGGACACGGCTTTTTGAGCCGTTACAGGTTCCGCCCAGGCAGTGGTATTGGACATCCGCGCCAGAAGGCGTTGCCTTTGCTGGCGGCGGCCTTCATCTGACACCGCGCGCAATGGCTCAGTTTGGCTACCTCTACTTGGAGGGTGGCGCGTGGGATGGGAAACAACTCATCCCGGCGGAGTGGGTTGAGGCATCTGTCGCGCCACCGACCTATGGCTACCACTGGTGGCGACTCAGCAACGGCGGCTATGCGGCGCTCGGGTATGGCGGACAACGAATCGCCGTTATGCCAGCTCTTGAGTTGGTCGTCGTCATCACCGGCGATTTTCCCGGCACGACATCGCGCAATCTCGTGGACGCCTTTATTGTCCCTGCATCCCAATCATCAGAACCACTGCCTACAAACCCAGAGGCACTGGCGCTGTTAGAATCTCGCATAAGCGAGGCCGGGCAGCCCTAGTAAATGGGTGTATCAATGCTATCCACATCTCAGTAAGAATCTATCCGAAAATTGTCTGGCCAATTGAAACACTTTTGCAGTAGAATTTCAAAATACGCTTCGTAAAGCTACTTGCAGTACAAGTTACTTGTGATTGCGCCAGATTTTGCGGCTAAAGCCGCTTTTAGAAATGGTGTTTTTTCGTTTTCGAGCTACGCTCGAAAACGAAAAAACACTCTTTATCACGCGCCTTTAGGCACAATTGCTACGCAAAATTGTATTTTCGGATAGGTACTAAATTGACAAAATTGGAGGAGGAATTATGGAACGCATATATGGAGCCGAACTCGGCAAATACGCAGGTCAGAAAGTCAAAGTGGCTGGATGGGTACACAACTTACGAAAACTGGGGAAGGTCAATTTCCTGACCGTGCGTGACGTATCGGGGATTTTCCAGGTATTTTTGACCAAAGCCGAAGCCACACAACTCGACGATTTGTTGCCGGAAAGTGTCATTGAAATTATAGGGGATGTCGTTGCTGAACCACAAGCTGCGGGAGGATACGAAATACATCACCCCGAGATCACGGTGTTATCCCGTGTTGCGGAAGGTCTGCCCTTTTCGCTGAACCAACCGGTACTCAAGGCCCATCTCGATACATTTCTCGATTATGCACCATTTGGGCTGAGATATCCGATGAAAAGGGCGCTTTTCCGGCTATCCGCAGGGATTATGCAAGGATTTCGCAGCTATCTTGATCGGGCGGGATTTACAGAAATTGCCACACCCAAGTTGGTAGAATCCGCAACCGAAAGTGGTGCCAATGTCTTTGCCGTTAACTATTTTGACCGTCCGGCCTACTTGGCGCAAAGCCCGCAGTTCTACAAACAGATCATGGTGGGGGTGTTCGAAAAAGTATACGAAGTGGCCCCGGTTTTCCGTGCCGAACCGCATGCGACAACCCGCCATCTCAACGAGTACGTCAGTATGGACGCTGAGATGGGGTTCATCAAAGATCACTTCGACGTCATGGCACTCTTGAGCCGGGTCGTCAAGGCCATTTTCACACATCTACAAGAGAACTATGCGGCGGAACTGGATCTGCTTGAAGTGGAAATGCCCTCCATTCCCGATGTGTTCCCTCACATCCATTTCCCTGAGGCGCAAGAGCTGATTTATCAGCAGCACCAAGAAGACTGTCGGGGTGAACCTGACTTGGCACCCCAGCACGAACAGTGGCTGGGCGAGTGGGCGAAGAAGGAGTACCAATCCGATTTTATTTTTGTGACGGGGTATCCGATGAAAAAACGCCCGTTTTACACATATCCAGATCCCGAGAATCCCACCTACTCCAACAGCTTCGACCTCTTATTTAGAGGGACTGAATTGGTCACAGGTGGACAACGGCTACATTTATATGAGGATTACTTGCAGGCCTTAAAGGAACAGGGCGTTTCCGATTTGAAACTATTCGAGGGATATTTGCAGGCTTTTCGATACGGCATGCCGCCGCACGGAGGGTTTGCTATCGGTTTAGAGAGATTCTTGATGCAGTTAACGGGAGCTTCGAATCTTCGGGAAACAGTCTTGTTTCCGCGTGATATAAACCGGCTATCGCCTTAAATTGTGTCGGCATGGTGGGCATCATCTCTCTGCCTGTTTGGGATCGCGGATGAAAAGCGCGATCAAAAGGATGGCGAGTGCCGTGGCGATCGTGGCACCAATCCAGGGAGAGGCCGGATGCCAGGTATAAAGGTATCCACCGGCAAGGGAAGCGAGCATCAAGGGAATGATAGTGACGTAGCCCACACCGGGACCGCCGGCACCTCCGCCGGCGACTCCGATCTTGATGCCACCGTGCCCCAGGGCCGCCATCACCCGCCCGCGCACCTCACGAGGAACAATGTCAGCCATCAACGCCGAACATGCCGGCAATCCAATCGCATAAGCAATGGCGATGCCAATACGTCCTAGCAAGACAGCGACAAAGCTTGGCGCGAGGACAAAGAGCGGCGTGCACACCAGAGAAATTGACAATGCCGTAATGGCAGAGACCGTTCGGCCCCAGCGATCTACCAGGATGCCCGCAGGAATGAACATCACACTTTTCAGGATCAACTCCACAAGCAGGATCACGCCCCATGTCGACACTGAAAGACCGATGTGATCCACGGCGTAGAGTGCCCAGAAAGGGCCTGCCATCGCGGTGGCGACGTAACTCAGAATAATCGCGGCAGCCAGTGCCTTGAGGGAATGCGGCAATTGCCCCAGGAGTGGTAAAATGCCTTTGTAGGCATCCCTCAACACACCGCGTAGGTCGGACAGGGTCAAGCGTTTACCATTCACACCGCTTGCGGTGGTTTCTCTGAGAAAACGCGTTTGTATCACCGCGGCGATGATATAGGCCACCATGACGACAGCATAGAGAGCACGCGGCCCGGTCTTCGGCCCGTAATTATCGACGACAACCCCGCCGATGTAGGGCGCGAACACAGTCAACCCCCACGAGAGGGTGTTCTGCGCAGCGATGCCTCGTCCGCGATCCTCCGGCGGCAACGAGTCGGCGATGAGCGATGATCTCGCCGGAAGCGCGAAGACCACAAAGCCCTGCACCAGCGCTGCCATAACCAATATCTCCCAGGTCGGCGCAAGGATGTTTGTCAGGACGATGACGGCGGAAAGGCAACTTCCGAGCACGACCAATCTGACGCGGCTGGCGTGATCGGCAATGTAGCCGCCGATAGGAAACATAATAAGGCCAGCGAGCGGGGTGATCGAGTTCACGAGGCCGATCTGTGTCGTATCTCCGCCCAGCGCCAGGATGTAGAAGGAGATATAGGGCATCACCATGCCACGGGCAAAGTTGCCCAGCAGGTCGGTCATCGCAAAGACAAGGTTGTTACCCTGTAGAAACCTGAGCGCATCACGAAATGATCGGTTCTTCATCATCTCTCCAGTCCCGCTTGAAGGATATGCAACATAGACTATTGTACTCGCGTTTTGGAAGCGGGGCAAAAACAGTATGTTGCAAAGGGCCGGAGTTAATGAAGCCTGGAATACATCTTGAGTGCCAGAATTTTGACAAAGTTCCAGGATAGACTATACTTTTATATGTGCGATGACGGTCAAAACGTTATCGCATAGGGCCGATAGCAAAAAGCGATGACGTGATTTGCACCTCGGCCCTCGCTGGCCCTCCAAAAAACAATAGACCGGAGTGATCCGGCAAAGCGGGAGTACGTCTTCCCAGCACAAGACGCCTGTTTATACCTTAATCCATCTCTGTGGAGATAGACTGAGGTATGAACGGGCGTTTTTGTTTGTAGCCATCAGCGAATGGCTGACAGCTTTTGAGGATAACATGAAACTGTATTTGCGTTTTTTACGCTATGCGAAACCGTACTGGGTAACTGCCCTGGTTGCATCGTTGTGCTTTATCGTCAGCGGTTTCCTGGGCGCATACCCGATCCAGTTATTAAAACGCGCTGTGGATATCGCCGTAGGGGATGCACCCGGTACAGTGCACTCCTTCTATTGGTTAGCCGCACAATACATCCTGTTGCGCGTGGCACTGGGCGGCGTGCAACTGGCGGAGGCGTATCTCTCCAAAAAACTCGTCCAGCGAGTGGTGAGTGATTTGCAGTGCGATCTTTACGCACATATGCAATCCCTGTCCATTGGCTTCTACGAAACGAAAGATGCAGGCGATCTTATGTCCCGTGCGCTAGGCGACGTGGGTGCAGTTGCGGGTGGCTTTATGGGACCGTTGACACGCCTGATTGGGGAACTCACGCAACTCGCGTGGGCGCTCGTTTTCCTGACACGTATCGACGCACGACTAACACTCGTGGCATTGGCGATTGCGCCGCCACTCGGTTACGCCGTCTACCGGTTTGGCGACAAGATGCGCGCCACCGCCTGGGCTATGCACCTGGCGAACTCGAAGCTGTGGGCGTTTTTCGTCCAGAACATCGCCGGCATTCGCGAAATCAAGATTTTTAACCGCGAAGACGTTGAGGTGACGCGCTTCCGGGAAAACACCCAAACCATAAACCGCATCGGGCTGAAAGATGCCACGCTCAATGCGACGTTGACCTTTCTCACCGGCTTGCTCTTCTCTGCCGGAGAGACCGTCATCCTGCTGTTGGGTGGCCTGAGTGTGTACCGTGCGGCGATGACACCAGGCAATCTGACCGCGTTCCTGATGTACGTACGGATGCTGTACAATCCCGTCATCACCCTCAGCCGCCGCTATGATCAAACCTTGCGCACGCTGGCTGCCGCCGTGCGCGTCTTCGAGCTGATGGACACGCCGCCGGAGGTACAGGAGAAACCCGGCGCCCTTGCACTTGCAGACGTACAGGGTGAAATCCGCTTCGAGCACGTGGACTTCCACTACCGCGATGACCAGGAGGTACTGCGTGACATCAGCTTTACCGCGCACCCTGGCCAGATGGTGGCTCTCGTCGGTCACAGTGGCGGCGGCAAGACGACATTGAGCAAGCTCGTTCCGCGCTTCTACGATCCGGATACAGGGCGCATATCGCTGGATGGACACGATCTGCGAGACGTGAAGCTGCACTCACTGCGACGGCACATCGCCGTCGTCTTCCAGGAATCGTTCCTGTTTAATGGTACAATTCGGGAGAACATTGCCTACGGGAACCTTGACGCGACGGAAGATCAGATCCTAACCGCAGCACAAGCCGCCAACGTCCACGACTTTGTTATGGCACTGCCGGAGCAGTACGAGACCGTCATCGGCGAGCGCGGCATCAAGCTCTCCGGCGGGCAACGCCAGCGTGTGGCCATCGCTCGCGCGTTGCTCAAGAATCCGCGCATCCTGATTCTGGACGAGGCAACGTCATCCGTGGACAGCGAAACCGAAGGCCTGATTCAGGATGCGCTCGACCGTCTACTAGCAGACCGCACCAGCATCGTCATCGCCCACCGACTCTCCACCATCCTCCACGCCGACCAAATCCTCGTCATCGAAGACGGACACATTGTCGAGCGCGGCACACACATTGAACTTTTAACACAGAACGGCATATACAGCCAACTTTATCATGCACAATTTAATCCGCTAGGAGAACCCGACAAATGACAAACTCGGTACACGAAACGAACCAACAATGCTGGGATAAAGTATCATCCCATTGGAAGGAACTGCGCGACCGCGACGCCCTATGGCAGCGCATCCCTCACGAAACCGACCTTGCCTTTGCAGGTGAGGCACTGGAGGTCATCCAAACATTCTGCGGCAACCTCGCCGGAAAGAACGTCTGCATCATCGGCAGCGGCGACAACTACGCGGCCTTTGCCGTGGCGGGACTTGGAGCACGCGTCACCTCTACGGATATTTCGCAGCGGCAACTGGACATCGCGCAGGAAAGAGCACAGCAGCTTGGTCTGGATATAAAGTTTATGCGGGCCGACGCAGCGGATTTAGTATCGTTGCCAGACAACACCTTCGACCTCGTCTGTTCCACCAACGGCTTCTTCGTCTGGATTTCGCAACCGGCGCAGGTATTCGAGGCCGTGCAGCGCGTGCTCAAACCCGGCGGATTTTATATTTTCTACGACATCCACCCTTTCCAACGTCCCTGGCACGATCAAACCAAGCCACTCCAGATGAACAAGCCTTATTGGGATACCGGCCCTTTCCAGGATGATGCCAGCGACCGCTTTGAGTTCAACTGGACACTGGCGGATCTCCTGAATCCGCTTGCGGATGCCGGCCTGGTGCTGAAGAGGATCATTGAATCTCCAGCCAAAGATGCACGGTTCTGGGAAGGATATTCCTACGAACCGGGGACGAATTCCGCATTGATGGACTGGCGCAACAATCCAAGAGCAGGACTGCCGGTGTGGCTGACTGTCTGCGCACAAAAGCAACAACGACTAGCGGACTGATAACTATCCAACATTTTGAGGGAAAGTGATATGAATACGATAACGACCGGACGGAACCCCACCCTCGGCGAAGTGCTTGATTACTACACGCGCGAGGATTTCTTGAACTTCATGCTACAGACGCTTTCGCGCTACCGCATCGTGACCGTCATCTCGAAAACGAAACACTGGGAACCGAATTGGGAGCACGATGAAGTCAAAGCGGATAGTCTTGATGACCTGCGGCGTTACATCGTAGATAAGATCGCTGCAGCTCTACCCGGCGTTGCGCACGATCAGCGCCCGGAATACTATCCCTCATTCCACCAATCGGTGGGCCACCGATCGGCGGGCGCGCGCAAGAACGATCAAAGGGACTGCGTCTTCGAGACCGACCTGCCGACGTGGCGTGATTCATTCCGCGACGTCGGCGCTGCAGTCACGTTAATGGAGCAGTACAATGTACGCTACCGGCACAAGTTCAGCGGTCATCGCAGCCTGCATATCGTCATCCCTGCTGACATCGTGCCGCAGGGCTATCGCGGCAAAAGCACCCGGAAACTTGCCAGCCATATCATAAACTGGGGCGGCGCCCACGCGCACTCTCTGCCTCAAATCACGCGCATGCCCTACAGCCTGAACGAGGATACCGGCCTTGTTTGCCTACCCATCGCGCGTGGGGAACTGGCGGCATTTCGCCCGTGGATGGCGAATCCACACCTGGTTGAAGT
>JBJYXQ010000117.1:0-2490 GCA_046260035.1 Anaerolineae bacterium | reverse complement strand
TTGGCTGGCACTGGAAGCCTATCTCCTGCGCGGCACCGATCTCTCGCAAACCGCCATCCACAAATTACTGGCCGAGGACGAGGAGTACGCGCGCATCTCTGCGGTGGATGTGCTGCTGCGTTTCGAAGATACCGTCTTACCCACACTCGTGCGCATGATGGGGAATCTGAACACATATTCGATCGCTGGCGCGCAAGCTGCCTATCTGCTCACGCAAAGCGAGAGTTTGCGACAAAAGATACTCGATGCGCTCACTGCCCAGGCAGGCGCATCCTACGACGCCCTGCTCATCTCTGCGTGCCTGGCTGGGGCAATGGCGAGCGACTGGAACGGCGCATTCCACATCCTCGCGCCGCTGCAAGACGCCGTTGATTTATCAGACAAGCAGCGCGTGCAAATGCAGGCGCTCGAACATATGCGCGTGATGGGCACGTGGAGCCGCCACGAAGGCGCGATTCAGGCGCAGAAACTGGCAGCATTGGGATCAGATATCGTTGATTTGGTGTTGCTGGCAGCGGGTAGCCCCAATCGCTACCTGCGCCGCGACCTTGTCGACACGTTGACGGAACTGGCTGACCCACGCAGCGTCGATTTGCTCGTTACCACGTTGGGTGATGACTACTCACGGGTGCGCCGCAAGGCCGTCACAGCACTCACCCGCATCGGCGAGCCAGCCGTGGATGCGCTCATCGAAGCGCTTGCCAGCGACCAGGTCCAGGTGCGAAAGCACGCCACGCTCTGTCTGGGTCACATCAGCAAAAATGTCGACCTGGCTGAGCGCATCAAACCCGCCGTCCTGCAGATGCTCGACGACGGCGATGAAAGAGTACGCCGCCAGGCCATCCGCGCACTGACAGATATCATTGACGAGAACGATCTGGGGCGGATCATGCAGTTTGTCCGCGAGGCCACCACCTGGGAAAACGCACAGCACGCCACCGAAGTGCTTGCCGCTCTTGGCGAAACGGGCTACAAGATGTTGGAAAAATTGGCGTTGGAAGAACATGCGTTTGCGGCTGCCTACTACATCGCGACCCAAGGGGACCCGCGCGGTGGCGACATTCTAGCCGAACTGCTCGATGACGAAGATCCAACCAAGCGTGAAGGTGCGATGGGACTGATGGCTGAGCTTCACGATCCACGCTGCGTCCCTTATCTGGCAGAGCAGTTACAGACACTGACCCATTGGCGCACGATGTGGTACGCCCACAAATTAGGCGAGATCGGCACCCCAGAGGCGGTGGACGGTCTTATCGCTGCCCTCGACAGAGAACACAAATTCACCCATCGTGGCGCGGTGCGCGGTCTGGGCATCGCTAAAGACCCGCGCAGCATCCCCCACCTCATCCAGTGTTTGGGTGACGAGGACAGCAAAACGCGCAGCGAAGCAGCGGATGCGCTGGTCGCCATCGGTGATGCATCCATCACGCCGTTGCAAGCCAAGCTGGCGGAGGACACAATCGAAGCTCGGCGACTGCGGAATCGCATCTGGCATACTCTGAAAAGATTGGGCATAGAGGAAAACTGACTGACAACAGGGCAGGCAAGTGAGGCGCCGCTATATTTCGCATAGCCTTTTTCTCTTACAAGCAAAACAATGAATAGCCGCCTCGCCCGCTTTTTGACTATGCGAAAAAGAAAACAAAGAAAATGATAACACCAGGCCGAAACCCAACCCTAGGCGAGGTTCTCGCCTACTATACGCGTGAAGACTTCCTGAACTTTTTGTTGATGCTGCGCCAAAGTTATCGCGTTGCTATCGTGATTCCTGAAAAGAAACATTGGGAAATCCGGTGGGAGCACGATGAGGTAAAGGCAGACACGATCGACGACTTACGCGTTTTCGTCGAACGCCGCATCACCCAAGCGCTGCCGGGTATGGCACTGGATGACCACCCACCCTTTTATCCGGCATTCCACCGGACCGTCCGCAAAGCCATCGCGCGAACCGATGCCCAGGGCAACACAACGTATATCCACATCCCGGATTGCATCATCGAGGCCGATTTACCCACCTGGCACGAATCGTTTCGCGATGTCGGCAACATTATCACGCTGCTGGATGACTACGAAGTCCCCTACCGGCACAAATTCAGCGGGCATCGCAGCCTGCATTTGATCATTCCGACAGAAATCCTACCGGCAGGCTACCGGGGGAACGGCGCGAAACGGCTAGCAAAATATCTGAAAGCTTGGGGAGGTCTCCAGGCGCACGTACTCTCCAAAATCACGCGGATGCCTTACAGCCTCAACGAAGACACCGGCCTCGTCTGTCTTCCCATCGCACGCGGCGCACTCTCCACATTCCGTCCGTGGCAGGCCAACCTGCACCTGGTGGACATCCAACCCGACCTTTGCTTCGAGCCACTGACAGAAAGCAATCAAGCCGCGATGGAGGCTTTCGTCGCCGAAACCCAGGTACAGAAACCCGGCATCACGAGCAGCAGCTTCCTGGTTCCGGATGTTGAGCATATTCTAAAACAGTACCAA
>JBJYXQ010000116.1:3679-4958 GCA_046260035.1 Anaerolineae bacterium | reverse complement strand
TCTGGCACGGGCACGCCATTGCCCGGCGTACAGATTACGGCAGACAGCGGCACGTCGCTATATACGACCCAGACCGACGCCTCCGGACAGTATGCTATGACGATGTATTCCGGAACGTACACTGTGACCGCTTCGGTGCTGGGCTATGTGAATGATACGGCAACTGTGTCAACGACCATTGGTCAGACCTCGGTACAGAACTTTGCCCTGGACCGGTTACCTTGGGGAACACTGTCGTTGATGGTCGCCGAGTTAGGTTCAGCGCAGCCCTTGACGGCGACCGTTGCATTGGAGGAATTCGGGCTGACCTGGGCGGCGACGCCGACCCAGACGCTGGAATTACCGGTTGGCGTGTATACGCTGACAGCAACGGCAGAAGCGCATGAGGCGCGTTCCTACGCTTTCTCTGTTACGGAGGGGATGTGGCTGACGCACACGTTCCGCCTGCCACCGATGCCGGCACTCCTGGTCGTCGATGACGACGCTGGGGCGCTCTACGAGACCTATCTTTTGTCGGCGTTGGATACGCTGGGAATTCCTTATGAGACGTGGACGATAGCAACGCAAGGCCCGCTGACGTCCCAAATCCTGGCGGCTTACAAGGGTGTGCTCTGGTTCACCGGTGACGATGCCCTCAATAGCCTGAGCCGTGCCGAACAGACCTTGCTGGTGCCCTATCTCGATGCTGGCGGGCGACTCTTCCTGACCGGGCAGAACATCGGGATGGACATCAAGAACGACTACGGCGCTTTCTTCCGCGATGTCCTGCACGCTACGTTCATCCAGGACAACGCCGGGGTGACTGAAACCGTCGGGCTTTCCTTCTATACTGGATTGACCGCAACCCTCTCCGGCGGGAGCGGTGCTGACAATCAGACCAGCCCGGACGTGATTGCCCCCTACGATGCAATGGCTACGCCGGTCTTCACCTATACAACCGGCGCGGCCGGATTGGCCGTGGACGATGGCGCGCACCGTCTCATCTATCTCGCCTTCGGGTTGGAAGGGGTCGCTGACGCCACGCAGCGGGCCATTATCTTGCGTGATGGGCTGGCGTGGTTGGGTCTGTCGCAGCCTCCGGCTCGCCTGGAGTTGACGTTGACACCTCAACCAGAGCGCGTGTCATCGGGGATTCCTATGACCTATACCCTGACGCTGCTCAACGACAGCCTGTTGCCGATGACCGATGGCGTTGTGACCGTCACGCTGCCCTCATCGGTCACAGTGCTGGCCCATTCACCGACACCTGCGACCGTTATGCCGGGGACGCTGGTCTGGC
>JBJYXQ010000116.1:0-3579 GCA_046260035.1 Anaerolineae bacterium | reverse complement strand
GCGCAATTACAAACGAAAGCCGAGAAAGGCCGCTACGTCTACGAGACGCTATGGCGCACGGCGCAAAGCTCGCAAGCGCCGTTACTTGCGTGGCTCGAGGCACGCGGTGTGGAACATCGTGCCTACTACATCGTTAACCTTATCTGGGTGAAAGGGGATGCCGACCTTGTGCAGGCATTGGCATCGCGGCCCGATGTCGCGCGCATTGAGGGCAATCCGCGCGTTTACAATGCGCTGTCGCAGCCTGAGCGCCCGTTCGATGTGCTGCTTGCCGCTGCGCCTGACGCCATTGAGCTGAACATCACGTACGTGCGTGCGCCCGAAGTCTGGGCGATGGGCTTTACCGGGCAGGGCGTCGTCGTTGGCGGGCAGGATACGGGCTACGCGTGGGCGCATCCGGCACTCCAACCGCACTATCGCGGCTGGGACGGGATGACGGCCGACCACAATTACAACTGGCACGACAGCATCCACAGTGGCGGTGGTTCCTGCGGCGCGGACTCGCCCGCGCCGTGCGACGATTACAGCCACGGCACACACACGATGGGGACGGTTGTCGGCGACGATGGCGGAACGAATCAGATCGGAATGGCCCCCGGCGCACAGTGGATTGGTTGTCGCAATATGGACGTGGGGTACGGGACGCCGGCGACGTATCTGGAGTGCTTCGAGTTCTTCCTTGCGCCGTATCCCGTGGGTGGCACACCTGCCCAGGGCGACCCAAGCAAAGCGCCCGATGTGACCAACAACTCGTGGACGTGCCCCTCCTCCGAGGGTTGCTCGTGGGGCACGCTGCAAGCCGCTGTCGAAGCGCAGCGCGCCGCAGGCATTATGACTGTCGTCTCGGCAGGCAATGCTGGGCCGAGCTGTTCGACCATCAGCGATCCACCGGCGATCTACGGGGCGGCGTACACGGTGGGAGCGCTGAGCACGGGCACAGACACAATCGCTTCTTTGAGCGGGCGTGGCCCGGTGATGGTGGATGGCAGCAACCGCCGCAAACCCGACATTGCCGCGCCGGGCACGAGCGTCCGCTCCTGTGTGCCGGGCGATTCGTATGGCTACAAGACTGGCACGTCGATGGCCGCGCCACACGTCGCTGGAGCAGTAGCGCTGTTATGGTCGGCCAACCCGGCACTCAAAAACCAGATCAACGCGACCGAACAACTGCTAAACGAGAATGCCTTCCACATTGATTCGACCGCGTGCAGCAGCAGCGGATGGCCCAACAACACCTATGGTTACGGGCGATTAGACGTTAAGGCGGCGGTGGACGCAGCGTTGGCTGGATCTGAATACGGTGTTGCCATTATCCCGGCGGCAGCGACGCAACATGGCATGCCAGGCCAGGAGTTGAGCACGGTTTTTTACATCACCAACACCGGGACGACGACGGACAGCTTCACGGTCACACTGACGGGTGAGCACTGGCAAACAGCCGTGAAGAGCAATGTCGGCCCGCTGTCTTCCGGAGCTATGGCGCTGCTACCCGTGACGGTCACGATCCCTACGGATGTGCTGTGTGGGGCGTCCGACAGGGTCACGGTGACGGTGACCTCGGTGGGCGATCCCACACGCAGCGCGCAGGCCACGCTCCAAACGACGGTAGATGCAATGTATGCAGTGGCTGTGCGAGCCGCTGAAAGCGCCTTGGGCGCTATGCCCGGCGCATCTGTGGGAACGACGGTGTGGGTGACGAATACCGGGAACTGCACGGATGCCTTCACGGTGGATTCTGTTGCTGTGTGGCCGGTCAGTGCACCAGGCACGACCGGTGTTCTGGCGGCGGGGGTAGGGGAGCCTCTGCCCGTCACGGTAACGGTCCCGCTTAGCGCTTCGTTTGGGATGACGGATGTGGCGGCCCTGACGACGACCTCGCAGGCCAACAGCACGGTCTCCGCAACCGCGCGGATCACGACGACGGCAGGGGCGGTGTATGGCGTGCAGCTCTGGCCACCGGAGATTATGTCCAATGGCGATGTGGGAAAAACGGTCGTGTACACCCTCACGCTGACCAATACCGGCAATATGACAGATGTGTACAGCCTGACGTTCTCCCGCGCGACGTGGCCGACGACGCTGACGCCCACGCTGGTGACGTTAGCACCGCAATCGACCGCGCCGGTCACAGCGATGGTGACGGTTCCCTGGGACGTGTTTACTGGCATCACCGACACGGCACGGGTGACAGCATCCGGCACAGGCGCGTCGGCCTACAGCGATTTGACGACCGCCGCCATTGCCGCCGATTGTATTCCCGTGGTCAATCCGTATTTCAGCTATGTACCATCTCACCCCATCGTTGGGCAGATGATCACGTTTACGGGCGAGGTGGCATTGGGGACCCCGCCGGTCGATTATCTGTGGAATTTCGGGGATGGTAGCCCTGTTGTATATGGGGAAATCGTCACCCACACTTTCCCGGCGTCGACCGCGACGCTTCCATACGCCGTCATTATGACGGCGACCAACCCCTGCAGTGAGGAGACTGTGCCGCGCATCGTGACCGTGCGAGTGTACAATCTCTATCTGCCGTTGATTGTCAAATCCTCTGGAACCGTGTTCCTGCCGGCGCGAGCGAACGTTTCTGTGACGGAATCCGCCGCTGTCAGCGATCCACAGAGTGAGCCGCCCAAAAATGCCGCGGTACTCAATGCCGCTCCGACTTTCCAGGATGGCGGCCCGTGGGTGGTGCGCGCCTACTACGCTGACGAGCAGATGGTGCGCGACCTCGCGGCCTGGAACGAGCCATGGGAAGTTCAACGCGACGCTCGCTACGTTGTGGTCGAGGTCGACGCAGAGGCGTACGCGCGTCTGCTGGCGGCGGGATTCCGCGTGGAGATCGACATAGCCCTGACGACGCAATTGCGCCAGCCCAACGTCATGCTGCCGGATCAGGTTGCCGGGATCCCCGGTTACCCGTGCTACCGGACGGTTGAGGAGACCTTCGCCACGGCTGAAGCTATCGTGGCTGCCTATCCCGATCTGGCGACCTGGATCGACATCGGCGACTCGTGGGAGAAAACTGAGCCCGGCGGTAATGTGGGCTACGATCTGATGGTGCTGCGCCTGACCAACCAGGCGATCCCTGGGCCGAAGCCCAAGCTGTTCGTGATGAGTTCGGTCCACGCACGCGAATACACACCCGCCGAGTTGAACACGCGCTTTGCCGAGTACCTGGTGGATAATTACGGCACGGACCCTGATGTGACGTGGGTGCTGGATTACCAAGAAATTCATCTCCTGCTGCAGGCCAATCCCGACGGGCGCAAACAAGCGGAAACCGGATTGTCATGGCGCAAGAATACCAATGAGAATTACTGCTCGCCTCTATCAAATGATCGTGGTGCGGATCTGAACCGCAATTTCGAATTCCAGTGGGGCTGCTGCTATGGAAGCAGTCCCTTGCCCTGCGAACTCACCTACCGCGGTCCTACACCTGCCTCCGAGCCGGAGACGCAGGCTGTGCAGGATTACGTGCGCGCGCAGTTCCCTGACCAGCGCGCTGACGTTCTTACCGCAGCCGCGCCGCTCACTGCGACCGGCATCGTCCGGGATTTGCACAGTTACAGCGAACTG
>JBJYXQ010000115.1:0-12188 GCA_046260035.1 Anaerolineae bacterium | reverse complement strand
GACAGAACGCCAGGCATAAGCATACGGCGCACGTTGCGACCCCAGGTAGCGGTCAGCCATCACCATATCGTGGATAGCATGGATAGGCTGCATCGAGGCTACAAAACCGGCTTGTCCCATCCGCACCTGATCCTCCGGACGCATCAACTGCACGTGCTCGATGCGATGACGTAGCGCGTGACCGCGGACCGCTGCATCCACATTGCGCACGGCCTCCAATGCATCCACAACAAGGGCATTAGCGCGGTCGCCAATCGCGTGGATCGCCAGCGCTATCCCGCCTGCTGCTGCACGTTGCACAGCTTCCAGAAGTTGGTCTGGCTCCAGGGTGAGCAGGCCCAGATTCTCGGGGTCGCCCTCGTACGGTGCAAACATCGCCCCTGTGCGCGATCCCAACGCGCCATCGGCGAAGAGCTTCAGGCCGCCAAAACGAAGCCAGTCATCACCGTATCCACTGCGCAGGCCAGCATCGAGTATCGCATCGAGGGATTCCAGACGCATATACTTGACGATGCGCATTCGCAAACGTTCCTGGCGATGCAATTCCTGGAACGCCGCGAACGCCGGTTCACCATCCACATCATGAATGCCGGTGATCCCTAATGCCAGGAGATGTATCTGTGCCACATCCAGTGCACCCACAATCTCCTCCAGCGTCGCCGGAGGGATGACCTGCCGCACCAGGCGCGTGGCGTTTTCAAAGAGCATCCCATCGGGCGAACCGTCGTCATTGCGCCCAAGCTTTCCGTGCAACGGATCGGTGGTATCCGCTGTAATGTACGCCGCTCGTAACGCCGCCGTGTTCACCACCCAGGCGTGCGCATTCTTGGCGATCAACGCCACGGGATGCTGTGGCGCTACACGATCCAGTTCTGTCGCAGTCGGGAAACGACTGTCGTCCCACAGCGTCTGGTCCCACCCACGCCCGACGATCCACGCGCCAAGAGGAAGCTCGCGTGCTCGTGCCGCGACTTGCTCCAATAGCGCCGCGCGGGAAAGATCGCGCAAGTTCAACTCGCGGAGACTCAATGCGTACCACATGGCGTGAATGTGCGCATCGGTAAAGCTGGGGATAACGAGTGCGCCACGCGGGTCATCCTGCGCTATATCGTCGATCACTGCGCCGGGCGCAGCGGTCCAGGCTTCTGCCTCAGCATCCAACGCGGCGATTTTGCCATCGACGATGGCCAACGCACGCGCCCAAGGATGGCACGCATCGCCAGTGTAGATACGTGGGTGACGCAAAATTCTTACATCCATAACTATATCTCCTTAACCTGGCGAAGGTGGGCGAACTTGGAGTTCACCCACCTTCGCAAAGGAAAAGATGTCTTACAACCCTAGAAGATTAGCAATCCAGGCAATGCTGTAACGACCCGCCCAGGCCACGACGATAGCTTTGATTGTCTTACCGCTCCACGTCGCCAGGTAGAACTTCCACACGGGCATCTCTGTCGCACCGGCAGCCATACCCGCCATATCGAACAGCGGCATCGGCACCGCTCCCATCAGGAAGATAGTCAACATCCCATGCTCGCGCACCCAGCCCTCGATTTTGGGGTAAACTCTCCAGCGGTCGACCAAATCCTCAACGGCATATCCGGCCAAATAGCCCCACAGTTCGCCAAGCGAATCGCCGAACCCGGCGCTCAATCCGATCAACCAGGGCATAAGTGTGGAAACCGAGCCCATCGTGAAGGTAAACGCCAAGTGTGGGATCGGCAATAGCACCGTGGTACTGCCGATCCAGGCCATCAAAAAGACACCGAGATAGCCCAATCCTCTGAGGTTTTCGAAGGTAATTTTCTCACGGTTGAGTCCGATATAGACGGTGAACGCCACGAAAAACACAACCAGCGCAATGCGCAAGATGGTTTTGCGCATTTTCTTTGCTGCCGAGAGATGCTTCACAGGTTTGGCTTTAGATACCTCTTTTAGCGCAAAGCTGGGTTGTGTGATAGGCGAGATCTCGCTCATGACGTCAGCGGCGCTCCCAACCGTACCACTCGGGCCGCGCCAGTAGAGCCACGCGTTGCATAACAACTGTCCACCACGAGCGATGCCTGCTGGAGCACGCGACCGTAATCCACATTATGATGGCCGGTCACAATGACAACGACATCGACAGCCTCCAACACTTCATCCGTCAACGGCGTAGATTCAAGCGTCAGGGCATCACCGTAGAAGACATTGCCGCCCACCTGGAACGTTGGTACGTAAGAATCGTGATACCGCACCTCAGCTCCGCGCCCCAGCAACAGCTCGATAACGCGTTCGGCAGGAGTATCGCGCGAATCGCCAATATCAGGTTTAAAGGCGACGCCAAGGACCAGCGCGCGCGCGCCGTGCAGCGATTTACCCACCAAGCTTAAGCCACGCGTCACCAGATCAACCACGTGATAAGGCATCGCTTCGTTGGTCTCCGCTGCCAACTCGATGAAGCGCGTGTAGAAGTCATACTCGCGCGCTTTCCAGAGCAAATAGTAAGGGTCGATGGGAATGCAGTGCCCCCCCACTCCTGGCCCCGGACGGAATGGCATGAAGCCAAAGGGCTTGGTCTTCGCCGCGTCGATGACTTCCCAAAAATCGATGCCCATGCGCTCAGCCAGTTGTGCCATCTCGTTGACGAGGGCAATGTTCACCGCACGGAAGGTGTTTTCCAGCAGTTTGGTCAGTTCGGCAGCCGAAGGCGACGAGACCTCGTGAACCGGCGCGCCCATCTGCCGTAACAACGCGGCAGCAGCGGCGGTGGCATTCGGCGTCAATCCACCGACGACCTTGGGGGTATTATAGGCGCTCCATTGTTGATTGCCTGGATCGATGCGTTCCGGCGAGAAGGCCAGGTAGAAATCCTCGTCAGCGGCACTCAAGCCACTCACCCGTTCCAGAATCGGTTGCACATCCTCGGTGGTCGTGCCGGGATAGGTGGTGGATTGCAGGACGATCAGCTGGCCCGCGTGCAGGTAGGGCGCAATGCCCTCAGTGGCGGAGATGATGTAGCTCAAGTCAGGGGAGCGCTGAATGGTGTACGGCGTAGGTACACAGATGAACACCGCATCGCAGTCGCGAACGACGGCGTAATCGGTGGTCGCGCGCAGGCGATCCTCACGCAAATGCGGCTGCAGTTCGGCGTCGTCGACGTCTTCGATGTAACTATGCCCCGCGTTGAGTTGCTCCACACGATCGGTGTTAATTTCCACACCGACCGTCACAAAGCCAGCTTTGGCGAAGGCCAACGCCAGCGGCAATCCCACATAGCCCATCCCCACAACGGCGACCTTAGCCGTGCGATAAGTGATTTTATCCGAAAGCGATGCATTCATCCATTCCTCCACAAGTGCAAGATTTGGTCGAATCTGGTTCACATAAAACGGTGGACGAAACGCGTCGTCCACCACTACACACTACTGTTTACTAACCTCGCCTACCTCTTCGCAAGGTCGTTCTATTCTAATTTGATACGCTGCGCCAACAGCGCTAATTTTACCTCCACTTCGTACCAACTCACTTCCGAGAGGCCGAGTTTGTGTCGCAGTTCAGTGCGATCCATATCCGCTGCGAAGTCACGTGATGCACATGTCCAGCGGAGCATCTCAAAGGTGAGGCGGGGGATCTCAGCTTGCGCGGCGACGTCGGTCAAGACGTATTCCAGGTTACGCGCGCTCCACGGGAAAAGATGCTGGCGCGACGGATACTGCTCCAGATATTCCTGCATAACTGCAGGCCACCATTTGGGCAGCGCGATACGGCGCTCCTTGTGGCGACGACGTGCTTCTTTGTAACGGATCCACACCGCAGGGTGTTCCGCATCGGTTAGGTCGATGTGGTTGATGTGAAGATTGACGCACTCACTTTTCTTGATGGCGGTGTGAAGGATAAGGGTGAAGAGCAGGTGTGGGCGCGTATCGGGCTTGCGCGTCTCGCTACCCTGACGCAGCGCCTGGGTTACTGCCAGTGCAGCATCGATTTGCGCGCCGTTCAAAGTATCTGGTAACGGTGCCGTTACTGATTGGTGGATCAGCGGCGCGGCAGCATCACGGGAGACCACACCCTCTTCCGCCAGCCAGCCAAAGAAAACTTTGAGCGTGGTGATGCGACGCTCCAACGTCTTAGGGCTACACGGCACGCCTCGCGAGGTGTTCAACCACTTGATAAAGGCGTTCAATGTCACCGGAGAAATATCACCGATCGCCTGCACCGGCCCAAGGTAATCGCTCAGGATTTGCATATCCAGTCGAAATGCCTGCTGTGTGTTGTCCGTAAAACCACGGGCCTGCATATATTTCTCGAAAGCGCCTAGCGCGACGTTGAGTGGCGAATGTGGCGTCAGATCCGACGCCGGCGACGGAGGTTTCGCCGCATCGCTGGATGCGGCTTGCGGAAATAACGTCAATTGTTGTGTATCGGAACTATCCGTCATTATGTCTCTATTATAGCAAATTGAGGAAAGACACAAGTTGGGAATTGACATATGGTTTTCTTCTTTTTTGTGGTATACTGGGGCACAGAACGCGACATAGCGCAGAATGCGCTGTAGAAATCGCGGCTATTACAAATCTTGAACCATTCTGAGGAGGTTCCTATGCCATTGGACGTCGCGGCCATACGGCAAGAATTCCCGATTTTGGAGCGCAAAATCCACGGCAAGCGCCTGGTATTCCTGGACAGCGCAGCCAGTTCACAGAAACCACGCGCCGTCATCGGCGCGATGATGCACACCTATATGCATGGGTATGCCAATGTGCATCGAGGACTATACAGCCTGGCAGAAGAAGCTACCGCAGCCTACGAAGAGGCGCGAGCGAAAGTTGCGCGCTTCATCAACGCACCTGATCCTGCCGAAATCATCAACGTGCGTAACGCGACGGAGGGGCTGAACCTCATCGCCTACAGTTGGGGCGAGACAAACATCCACGCCGGAGATCGCATCGTCATCACCGAGTTGGAGCACCACGCCAACCTGGTTCCCTGGCAGCAGTTAGCGCTGCGCAAGGACGCGGAACTGGCCTACATCCCTGTGAACGATGCAGGCGAGTTGGAGCTAGACGCACTACCACCACTGCTGGCAGACGGGCGCACTAAAGTCGTCGCCTGTTCGGTGATGTCTAACGTCCTCGGGGCACTACCGCCGGTCACGCAGATTGCTGCGATGGCCCATGCCGCAGGCGCGCTGGTGGTGATGGATGGTGCGCAGGCCGTGCCCCACCGTCCCGTTGACGTGCAAGCGTTGGGCGCCGATTTCCTGGCGTTCTCCGGGCACAAGATGTGCGGGCCTGGCGTGGGCATCCTGTGGGGCCGCTACGAATTACTGGAAGCGATGCCGCCTTTCCTCTACGGTGGGGATATGATCCGCACCGTCAAACGCGACCATGCCAAATGGAACGAGGTACCCTACAAATTTGAAGCAGGAACGCCGGCTATCGCTGAAGCCATTGGACTCGGCGCAGCGGTAGATTTTCTCACTGCTATCGGGATGGAAGACATCCACGCTCACGAGCAAAAGATTGTCGACTACGCACTGGCACGCCTGGCAGAACTACCGACAGTCCACGTGATAGGTTATGGTGAGGGAGAGCCTAGTAGTCTACGCGAGCACAGCGGGGTTGTTTCATTCTGGATGGACGACATCCATCCGCATGACATCTCTGCCATCCTCGATGCCGAGGGTGTTTGCGTGCGAGCCGGACATCACTGCGCGCAGCCATTGCACGAGCGCTTCAACCTTCCAGCGAGCGCGCGCGCCAGCTTCTACATCTACAACGATAAGGACGACGTCGACGCCTTAATAGCAGCGCTCCACAAGGTTATCAAAATTTTAGGAAGATAGATCGCAGGAGGAACTATGAGCAGTGATCTTTATCGCGAGCAGTTACTGGACCATTATCACAATCCCGAAAATTTCGGCGTGCTTGATAACGCCGATGTCGATATCGAAATGGACAATCCTACGTGCGGGGACATGATCCACCTGACGGCGCGCCTTGACAACGCCGGGCGCGTCGCTGAAGTGATGTTCGAAGGACAAGGGTGCGTCATTAGCATGGCCTCGGCTTCGATGTTTACCGAACACGTCAAGGGCAAAACGTTGGAAGAAATCACCGCGATGGGCCTGGCCGAAATCCAGGAGATGATGGGCGGCGTAAAGCTGAGTATGGGTCGGGTGAAGTGTGCGCTGCTACCGCTCAACGCAATGAAACAAGGATTGAAGGAAAGCGGGAAGGTGTAGCCATTCCGTACATTGTCCCCCAAGTTCCGAAGAACCACAACAGGCGGGCGCAGAGAATTGCGCCCGCCTGTTACTGTGCTCAATCAAGTCGTCGCCAACCTGGCGTCACCTGAACGGTGGAGGCAGTATCGTGACCTGCTCAACACGCACCGAGATCGACTCAGGAATGACATTTTGAATGATCACGCCTTTCGGGACATTAACCACGGGGATGATGTTGTAGTCTCCAGGTATCAGATTGGTCAAATCCAGCACAACCTCTACATCCTCCGGTTGCAACTGCTCCATCACCGCCAGCGGGCCACTCAATATGAGGACAACGGCATCAACATTGGCATTGGCATTCATATCGTAAGTTAGCCCGCGCAGTGTGGGCGTCACCGCCAGCGTCAATCCACTCTGAATAGCCTCGATTGTCAGGCTGACCGTCACGTAGGGACGCGGTGGCGAGATGAGCGACAATCCCGCCGGCATCTGCAAGGCCACCGTCGTCGTCAGGCTTTGCGTCAGTGTATCCAGGCTAATAGGCTGCGTGAGCAGATATCCGGGAGCTTCCCGCACCACTTCAACACGCCCGTAAACTTTGACGAGTTGCGGGTCAACGACGAGATTGGCGATGCGATAACCGGAAGCCGGTTGCCCTTCCCATGCGACCGTCACCGCCAGATCGCGCACATATCCTAGTGGCGAAACCGGCGCATTGACCGTCACTGCCTTGGGTATGCATTCGACGTTATCGACCGTGTTCTCGTTCTCATCCAAAAGCGTTGGCTGGTAATCTCCTCGGACGTCGCTCTGTTGGTCTTCAACGGAGATTTCCACCAGTGCCTGCGTCACCTTGGCAACCCACGAAGCAGGACCACGCACACGCACGGTCTGCGGCACAACCTCTGGCTCGTCAGCCCTGAAGCCAAAGAGCGGTGTCCCTTCCAGCCGAGTGGTAACCGTGATCTCTTTCTCAGCAATGGGCTCGACGGTGAGGTTAACCTCCGGTGGGGTGATTTTTAATACCTGCACGGGCGCTACCTGGACATCAACTTCTACAGGGATAGTCAGGGTCCCGGTCATAACGTCGGCGAGATCGATATAAGCTTGGAGATCATCGGCACTCAAGGTTTCCCACACCGATTGTGGCGCGCGTAGTTCAACGCGCACCCGGGTAGCATCCATCTCATAAGCGAGCATACCTTCATCCAGGTTGGTGGTTTCAATTGGGATCGATGAGATAAAGGGAGCTTCCTCCGTCGGATCCTTGGCTTCTGTGGCTACAGCCCAAAAGAAGAAAGCTAGGACCAGCGAAAGAAGCAGCAGAGCAAAATTGCGTGCCAGCCAACGACTCATACCCGTATGCCCTCCTCAATCTCATGGACTGGACGCACCGGCCTGCGGCGCATCCTGCGGAAAAGGCCACGGGATGAACGGACTTTGGGAACGAGGAAAGCACGGAGAATGGACTCCAAACGTTTGGTGTCGATATCGCGAATAATACGCCCATTATGGGTCAACGAGATTTGCCCACGTTCCTCTGAGACCACGACTGCGACAGCGTCGCCTTCTTCCGTTATGCCGATGGCAGCCCGGTGTCGCAGTCCCAACTCTCGGTCCGCCAGGAACGCGGCGGTCAAGGGCATCACGCAAGCTGCCGCGACAAGCCTTCCACTACGGATGATGACAGCCCCATCGTGCAGAATGACGTGGTGATCAAAGATAGACATGAGCAACTCCGGCGTCACTTCCGCATCAATCATCACGCCGGTATCGATATATTCTTGCAGGCCGGTCTGACGCTCGAAAACGATCAATGCGCCCACATCGTGTGCCGCCATATTCGTGACAGCTTTGACGACGTTGGCAATCATCATTTCAAGCTTTGTGTTATCACCAGGTTCAACCAACAGGAGCGGAGTACGCCCCAGTTGTTCCAATGCGCGACGCAACTCTGGCTGGAAGAGCACCGGAATACCCACCAGGAATGCCGGGAGCAGACTCTCAATCAGCCACGAGAGAGCCCGCAATTGCACCAAGCGCGTCAGCAAAAGCAGGGAAATGAGCAAGGCCGTGATGCCGCGGACTAACGGAACAGCGCGCGTCCCCCTGATGGCGTAGAAGAGCATGAAGAAAATGAACGCAACGATCAGGATATCCAGGCCATCGAGCCAGGTTAAGCGCTCCAGCAACCACATTAAATTCCACATCGCTAATTACAACCCAAAACCTCACATAATTATGACTCTATCCGAAAATCGTGCTTGTGAGGGTTCCTGGTGCGTTCACGGCGAATTTTCGGATAGGGTATGTACTACAGCAACCGGCTACGTAGGCGGCTCATGTCCGGTCAGTTCGCGGTACAAACCAACATATCCCTCCCGATTGGGCGGCTCCAACGCAAGAATGGCGCTCACCGTCTTGACAGCGGCCTCCTGCTGACCGGCATCAAGTTGTAGCCCACCCAACACATCCAAATGTTCCAATGCTTTCTCACGCTTGCCGGTATTGAGATATAGTTGCGCTCCCCTGGCACGTAAAGGAATATTATCGGGTTCATTGGTAATCAGATCTTCTAACACGACCAATGCTCGATCGACATTCCGTGCCTCGAGGTAGAGCTTGAGCAACTTATCAAGAGCATTTAGCCCCAAATGCGAACGGCCGGTGCGTGGATACAGACGGTAGAGCGCCAGATAAGCACGCTCGTCATTCGGATCAATACGCAGAATCGCTTCATTGTTCTTGATCGCGGCCAACCAATCCAATCGCTGCAAATCAAGGTCGGCCATCTTATGCAGAATGCGGACCTCCCATTGCTTTTCCGGCGTGCCACGCGGCGCCAGACGCATCGCCTCAGCGTAGACATCACGAGCACGCTCAGGCTGCGCCAATTGATAATGCGCGTCTGCCAGTTGCAGATATTGGCTGAGCGCATCGTCGATCTGACCGCGTTGGGTCAACAATTCAATGACCCGTTTATGCACGGCAATGTCGATGGGGGATAATTGCAAGATTTCGCGATACGTCGCCAGGGCCTGCAACGTTTGTCCGCGGACTTCGTACGTGCGCGCTATCGTGTTAAATTTGGCCATCGCCTCTTCGATGCGCCCAGCCTCTTGCAGCAAGGTTGCCAGGAGATAATGCAGTGGCAGATAATCGGGTGCCTGGCTGAGCGTGTGGAACAACTCCTCAAGAGCGCTGTAGACCTTATTGCGTCTCTGATACTCCTGCGCCAATGCGACGGAACGCAAAATCTCCGACGCGCCAGGCGTGCTGACCAACTCTCCCAGGCTGAGCACCGTTCCCGAACGTGAGAGGCCGTCCAAACGCTTGCGCGCTTCGAGCGACTTATCTTCCCATCCACGACGCCCAAGAAAATCAACCAACGATTCACTCAAGCTCCGGGCACGATCGGGATCGCCAGCGCTGACCAGGTTCTGCGCCATACTCTGATAAATACGAATCAGGTCATCGGCATGTTCGCGCTCGATCGTTGCCAAATCGACGATTTTCACCGCTTCCCAAAAATGCTTCAACGCTTCCGCAAAATCGCCTTGTGCCTGGTAAGATTCGCCTAGAGCAAAATGGCTGCCCAGAATGTATTCCGGATCCGAGAGTGATTTATCCAACTGTGCGATCGCCTCAGAAAAGCGCATTTTTTCCTTATACAACAGCCCTAAGTTGAAGTGAATGGAGGGCATCGAGACACCGGCATCATCCAACTGCTCGTAAGCCTGGAGCGCTGCCGTCAGATCGCCGCGTGTCTGCGCATCGACGGCTTTGCCAATAAGCAGATCAACCTCCATCTGCGAGATGCCTTGTACCTGGGGTTTGTCTTCCGCGAAGATAGCCTCGGCCAGTTTCGCCAAGGCGCGCTGCCGGGCGATATCGACAGGGCTCCCCTCGTCCTGCGCCTCCACATCCAGAGCTCCCAGACCCTCGTCCATGGCCCCTTCGTCTTCTAGATGCGGGGGTTCAGGAACGGGACGCTGGCTTTGGAGCAGCATCATCGTCTGCGCGATACGCGGCTCGTGAGGGATGAACGTCTGCATTTGGCGGCAGATCTCGATAGCCCAGTCAGGGTGCGTTTGTTGATAGAGATAGGCCAACCAAAGCGCTGCCAGCACCGCCTTATCCACGGACTTTTCCTGCTGATAGTACTGTAAAAGTTCACTCCAAACCTTGTCGTTGTCCGGCTGCAAACGTACGGAGGCCTCGAGCGTTTCCACGAACTTACCCTTTACGCCCTGCTCGCTATAGTGCTGCCCGGCTTCGTAATAAGTTTCTGCGGCCTGCGCGGTGTCGCCGTTGCGTTCGTAAATCTCCGCGATGCGCTCGTAAGGACCTGGATCGGCAGGACTCAGCGTGGTAAGGCGCTGGTAAATTTCAAGCGCCGCATCCAAATCCTGGGCATTGAACAGCGCCCAGGCATACCCCATCAGCGCCGAAACATCATCGGGGAACTCAGCCAGAGCACGCTCGTAGGAGCGCACTGCATCATCCCACTTTTCGTCCCAAACACTATCGTTTGCCTTTTGGATGGCCTCATCAAAGCGTAAGCGGTTACCGGCCAAAGTGCACCCCCTGTTCGAACAATCAGTGATCAGCAGTCAGCGATCGGTGGTAAACCCTAAAGGTTTCTACAAACCTTTAGGGTTTACTGAAGTCAATCACGTTTTTAAGCCTTATCCGACACCCAAACCAAAATGGCCTTCTGCGCGTGAAGCCGGTTCTCGGCCTGATCGAAAAGCACCGAATGTGGACCATCGGCGACAGCGTCAGTGATTTCTTCACCGCGATGCGCGGGCAAGCAGTGCATCACGATAGCATCCGCTTTAGCATGCGCTAACTTGGCTTCGTCTACGCGATAGGGCGGGAATAGCTTGCGACGTTGTTCCGCTTCGGCCTCCTGTCCCATAGAGGTCCAGGTGTCGGTGTAGATGACGTCGGCATCCTCTACCGCAGTCATGGGATCCTCTACCGCCATAATAGTGGATCCGCTCTGTACCGCCAGCCGCCGGCCCATATCCCAGATGGCAGGATGCAGCCCATAGCCCTTGGGCGCAGCAAACGTGAAATCCATCCCTAACAACGTCGCGCCATACAGCAGCGAGGTCGCCACGTTGTTGCCATCGCCCAGATAAACGAGCTTCTTGCCCTTAAAACCGCCCTTGTGTTCCAAGATCGTCAGGAAATCGGCCATACCTTGGCAGGGATGCGAATAATCGGACAGGCCGTTGACGACCGGCACGCTCGCGTACTGCGCCAGCGCTACGACGTCCGCATGACCAAAAACACGGGCCATCACCACATTGACGTAACGCGAAATGACGCGTGCTACATCCGCAACGCTTTCGCGCTTGCCTAACTGAATCTCATCCGGGGAAAGATAAAGCGCATTGCCACCCAGTTGCAACATCGCCACATCGAAGGAAACCCGGGTGCGCAGGCTGGGTTTCTGAAAAATCATTCCCAGCACTTTGCCCTTGAGGTAGGGCGTCTCTTTGCCTTCCTTCCACGCGGCCTTGATGCGTACGGCTAAATCGAGCAGCGACTGCATTTGTTCTGGCGCGAGGTCGGCCAATGTCAAGAAGTGTTTCATCGTGTCTGCCTCCTGCTTAGGTTGTCGTTTGGCTTCATCAGCCTCGCATATAGTATACCACGAAGGGCAGTTAGAGGAAAAGCAAGCAGAGCAATAAGTGAAGTTTTATGGCTGACATATGAACCTATCCAAGAATTCACCGTTGACGCACCACAGACGCTTGCAGACGCAATTCTCGGTTAGTGTTTGTACCAAGCACATTACACATGTCATCCACGTTATGGCCCTCTGCATGTTGGCACTTACCAACCCTGGTGCTATACTGCAAAGTGTAATACACACTCTCGATATTCATCACGAACCTGCGGTTCGCCAGCGGTTGGATGAACATTTCTCAACATGGATGCACAGGATATACAGGCATTGAAAATA
>JBJYXQ010000114.1:0-7483 GCA_046260035.1 Anaerolineae bacterium | reverse complement strand
GGTCGGGACGCGGCGTCATGTGGAGCAGATCCATTTTCATCGCGTAGCGGCGCGTATCGCCCATCGCCCGGCGCGTCGGCTCCCAGTCGGGATAGTCACGCCAGTCCTTGCTGATCCCGCCGGTGAAGGACCAAGGGGCAATGGCTTCGGTCGCGCCAAGGTAAAGGCCTTGCCAGGGGTCCATAAAGATAGGGTTATGCCCTCGCACAAAGCATTTCCACACCCATTTGGGATTACCACCGTGACCCCACAAGTGGTCCGTATCAGGCACGACGACCTTGCGCCCATCGGCAGGCGGCGGGTCGTTCTGGTAATCCTGCACGCGCGGCGTGCCAGGACGATCCCACCAGTTGGGCTGCGAAACCGGGGAGAACCAGTCATTAGAGCCGGTGAGCAGTGACGCATTGCGGAACCAGGGTGTGCCGGAAGTGATGCCCACCGGGTGCTGCTTGGCTTTACCGCGTTCATAGGCGTGGACAAAATCGACTATGTGGAATTGCCAGGCCAGCGAGCCACCTTCATTGATGATCTCGTATAGCACGTTATCCAGGTCATTGACGGTGTCGATCACTTTGCGGACGTAAGCTTCCTGATGCGCAAGCACGTGTGGATTGTGCATACTGTGCAGCGAAGGATGCTCGTTATCGTCCCAGCCGGTGTAAGGGACGTTCACCCCGTTGACGTTGTTTTCTCCGTTGAACGGATGAACCACCCACGGGTCCAGCCCTTGCTTGTTAACGCTCAAACTCCAGCCCTGAAAGAGCATTACGGCAGCGTAGATGCCGCGCTCCCCGGCTGCAATGAGACGGGCGCGCAGGCGCTCGAAATAGGCCTCGTTCCAGACAGTCAAGTCGAATTTCGGCAACCCGTCATTGGCGGTGCCAGGGCCGATCCGCGCCCAGGGAAGCGGATCGAACAGGATGCGCGTCTCGGTCCAGCAGGCGCGCTCCGGCTGCTCGAACATCCACAGACGCATAAAGTTGTGATGGTAAGATTCCATAAAGTCGAGATATTCATCATAGGGGAACGGTGGATCGCCAGGCAAGCCGATATCCTGCAGATTGGCCCAGGTGTGCGAGCCGGTCAGATAGATTGCTGTACCGCGATCATCGGTGAAATAACGCCCGTTATCGGGGTGCGCCCGCAGCGGGCCATGGAAATGGGATTTTGTGGTCATCAATCACCTCTGTTGATATCAAGGTTGGTAATGTTGCTCAATTTCGCGTTGTGCAATTTCGACGGCGCGACGAGCGTTCTGTAAATTGCCGTGGACGGTGTACACGTCCCGCACGATGAATTCAACAAAAACGCCGTGGGTGGCCTCCAACGTCTCGCGGATGTGAGTAGCCCAGGTTTCCTCATCCAGCGTCTTGGCCACACTGAGAAAGTTGGGGTCGGGTTTACGCGAGAAGACGAGTTCTGTACCGCGTAGTGCATCGCCCATAAAAGACTGATCGCACCAACGCGAAATGGAGACCTTCTTTAAGTGCGGCAAGCGGCGAATGTCGTCCCAGAAAGGATGCGCGGGTTCGCAGCAGCCGTAGTAGAGCAAGCCCAACGGTTCGCACACATCGCGATAGTAGGGAAAGCAGAACTCGTGGAACATCCTGGGCGAGATGCCGACCGTCTCCTGGCTGTTGGCGTTACCCCACATATCACGCAAGCGCATAGGGCCACCGGTGTATCCGGGCGCGGGCAGTCGCGTTGTGAAGTTATAACTGGAACCAAAACTGTCCTGGTTGCCGTTGTTGAGTCGCAACAGCCCTTCGGATTCGGCCCAGTGCATCATCCGCAGCGAGTTGTCGCGCAGAAAAGCCATCAGACGATGCACAGCGTCAGGGGTATCCAGCATCGCCGTGAAGTACACCTCCATCCCCATCAACTCAATGACGCGATGCGTGAGCATGTTGCTAGTGAATGCGCCAGTGCGGATGACCACCGGCAGAAAGTCACCGAGCAAGTCTTCCAGGAACGCCCGCCAGGCAAAGGTACGTTCGCGGTCCACGTGACAGACGGCGGGCTTGAGCATCTCCAGATCGCGTTCCAGGTCTTTGATCGGGTGCAGCCAGCGGTAGCCGGTTTCGATACCATCGGCGTCTTTGACGACCTCGCGCTCAATGCGGATGCCGAATTCGTCAATATCTACAAACCAACCGATGTCGAAGGTGTCCGGGATGACTTTGTCATCGTTGATCAACTCGTGGTTACGGATGTTACGCAGCAGTTGTCGCTCGATAGACCGTCCGGTGGGTGATGCACAACGGAAAATGCTGTCCGGCATGAAGTCACGATCAAAAGTCCAGGTTTCGATGATGACCGGCGGGCGGGCATCTGAATGGGCGTCGTTCAAGGCATACCACATCCGCCTACGCTGCGCCATCACCGGCAGCGCGGCATACTCAGCCTGCTTTTGCGCCAAATCGCGCAAGTAACGCCGTTCATCGTTGGACAATTGCCATTCGGTTCTGTTCATCACATTCTCACATAATCAACTCACCGTCCCATTGACTCACTCATCCACCTTTCGTATCCGCAATGCGATATAGGGCTTGGCAGGTAAATTCACGCGGCATTTACCAGAGAAAACACCCTCCAGCCGCGTGATCGTCATCTCCCAGCTATCGATCACATCTATGGTATACGTAGCATCCTCGGGTAAGGTGATGTCTTTGTACGCCGGGCGATTGATCCCAAAGTAGATGAGGCGATAAGCGTCCTCCCGGTCGGTGGACTGGTTCAAATCCCAATATCCGCCGCGCGGATCAACTGCGGGACCCGCTTCCATGATCTGGCGCAAAAACGCGATGCGCGCCGGGCTGTCGCCGTGCAGCACCCCACCCTTCGACCACCAGAGGATATCCTCCGGGTGCAGGTACGTCTCACCGTGTCCCACGTAGCCGCCCCGCGAAAAGCCCTCCCAAAAGCGATGCGTCATCTCCTGCGCGGTGATGTTGCCCCAGTTGTGCGGGACGTCACCTTCATAGCAGCACTCGTCCACCACAATAGGCTTCTTGTACAGCCGTCGCCACTCGTTGACCTGCGTGAGATCGTGGCGCTGGATGCTGCAATGCGTGACCCACGGCTTGTTGTGATCGTAGAACACGCGGCAGTTGTGGACAGAGCGCAAGTGCTGGTACGGGTCGCTTTCCTGGACGATCTGGAAGAAGCGATCCCAGTCCTGCTCAGTTTTGGCCTGCATCAGGTCGAACTCGTTCGCCATCGACCACCATACGTTGCGGTAAGCCGACAGCCGCGCGACGACGTAGCGCAAGTAGCGGTCGTCCACCTCGCTAGGCATCGTGCTGTAGCCCCAACGGTCGTAAGGATGAAAGAGGATGATGTCGGCCTCAATACCCAGGTCACGCAGGTTGCCCACGCGCTGCTCCAGGTGGCGGAAGAAAGCGGGGTTGAAGCGGGTGAAGTCGAAGCCACTCTCCCCTCCGGCTGCTCCCTTTGGGGGGAGTGATTCGAAGGCGTGATAAGGCGGCTCGTTGTGATTGAAGGTGTAGTGCTTGGGGAAAACGCACATCCGCAATTTGTTGAAAGGCGCGGTTTCGAGCGTCTTAAGTGTCCGTTCTTCCAATGCGTCGCCTTGATGGTTCCACGCGTAGCACGTCGTGCCGACGGATAAGTGCGGCGTGCCATCCGCGTAAGCAAAGTGGTAAGTATCGCGCACACGCACCGGTCCATGATTACCAACTGAGGCAGGAACGCAATCGAACGCGCCGGTCTTGCCATCCAATGCGGCAACGTTGCTGCGTGTCGTATACGTCCATTCGCCTTCGGTGTCGGGCATAAAGCGAACGATATACGTGCCGGACGAACGGTCTTCGTTCGCGCCGTCATAAAAGCCATCCACGTCAATGACGCGATGCTTGTGTGCAAAACGCGCCCCGAAGGTAACATCCATAAACGGATTACCCTCCACCAGGCCGTTCAGCGCCAACTCAAAAATATCCCAGCGTTCAACAGTTTGTGTCATCATTCACTTCCTTTAAAAAACACAGAGGACACAGAGATTTTTGCGATTCTCTCCGTGCTCTCTGTGTCTCTGTGTTAAGATTCTCGACCCCAGAGCCTATAACTTCACTGCCGTTGATTTCGACATCTCCAGGACTTCGTCAGCCGTCACTTCCCGATCCAGTTTCTCGGAGAGGAAAATGCCCTCGGAGATCAACATGGTGTTCAGCGCAACGGCAGCCGTGGGCAGCAGTTCCACGCGCCCTTGCAACGCTGCGACCCAGTGATGCTGGGAACTGTCGTACACATCGCCGATCTCATGAACGTTGTGCAGGCGATAGTCGAATTGCCCCAAATCGGCCGACCCGTTGATCGCCAGGTCGCCAATGTTGAGGTAATAGCCGAACGGCTCCAGCTTCACCCCACCCTGCGACCCGACGACGTACGAGCCCTCGAAGCCATCCAGGTGGATGGCCCACGCTTCGACGATGTCCAGCGCGATGTTGTTTTCCAAACGCACGAAACCCATCCCCAACTCCTCAACGTCGTAGCCGCTGATCTCCAGACGGCGCGGATCGATGGGCGTTTCCTGGTACGTCTTGCCGGTGATGCGCAACACTTTGGGATTATTCAACAAGTAGAGGATGTTAGCGATGTGATACACGCCCATATCGTAGAACGCGCCACCGCCGGAGTTGCGCTTCTGCACGAACGGAGGTGCGCCATAGCCATCCACGTAAGGACGTCCCCGGCGACGGAACCCGGTCGAGCGCGCATGGTAGATTTTGCCCAGATGTCCGCCATCAATGAGATACTTGGCAGCCTTCGTCTCCTTGGTATAGAGCGTGCTCAACTGGATGTGCAGCATCTGGCCCGTTGCCTTCGCAGTCTCCACCATCGTGACGCCATCGGCATAAGCGCCCGCGATGGGCTTTTCGCAGTAGACGTGCTTGCCAGCTTCCAATGCCGCCACGGTCACGGGCATATGCAGGTTGTTGTGCAGGCACACATCCACCGCAACGATGTCATCGCGTTGCAGCAACTCGCGGAAATTCGTGTATGTGTCCGGGATGCCAAATTCCTGCGCTACGCGGCTCAGTTCAGCCTCATTGATGTCCGCTGCCGCTACGATTTCGGCGCCCTTAACCTTCTGGTAATTTCGCAGGTGGCTCTTGCCAATCTGTCCTACACCGACGATGCCTAAACGAACCTTGTCAGCCATATGCATTTACTCCTTTATCGAATCTGTTTGGGAACTATGAAGAAAATCAAAATGTGATCACCTGGTAACCCGCATCGATGTACTTTGCCAGACTCGGATGCCCGGTCATTTCACTGCACAGGGGAAGGCCTTGCGCTTCAATTCCGGCAAGCGCCTCCATCTTGGCGGCACAAGCTTTGCAGACGCAATCAATCAACCCTTGCTCCATCACCTGCCGGTAGAATTTGTGGAACTGCGTTGCCGGATCGCCAAGCGTAGCCGCTGTCTTGGTCGCGCTACCCTCGATGACCACTTTGACATCATAGCCGCGCGCCGACATATCGAGCGCATTGAGCAACACATGCACAAAACACATCAGTTCCCCATTAAACGCAACCAAAACTACCTTCTTCACCATATGCCCTCCACTCGAATCTTCGAATCTACCCATACCTAGACCAGCATGTCAAACGCCTCAGCATCCCACACCTTTGCCAAAGCCTCGCTGGGAGAAAGGGGGATTTCCTCAAGGCGGTAGTAGAGGTAACGGAACAAATCGCGCAGCACACCGGTCGTGACCGGCGCGAGGAACAGGCCAACTAGCCCCCCCAACTCACTGCCGATAACCAGGACCACCATCACCAACACTGGGTGCAACTGCACGCTTCGCCCTAAAACACGCGGAGTAATAAAGATGTTCTCCACTTGCTGGATAACCACAGCGTAGATCGCCGTAACCAAAGCCAGAGTGGGATTCTGGGCCAGCGCGACGAGAATCGCCGGTACGGCGCCAAGAATCGGGCCTATGTTGGGGATCAACTCAAAGATACCGGCGATGACCCCGAGGATTAACGCAAACTGCACGCCCGCAATCCCAAAGAAAATCGTTGAGATAGCACCGATGATGAGACCCAGGACAAGTTGTCCGCGTAAGTAGGATGCGAAAACCGCGTCAATGAGTGTCGCGATTTTCAGCACATCCTCGCGAATTGAAATCGGAATCGAACGCACAAACGTCTGGCCCAGTTTTTTTGAATCCAGCAGCATGTAGAACGTCCAGAAGGGGATGATCAGGATCGCCAGTACAAGGCTGAAGGTATAGGAGATCACCACCGCCGTTCCGCCTACGGCTTGTTGGACAATCTGGCCAAGTTGTTCGCCAAAATTGTTCAAGTTCTCATCAACCTGTACGCGTACCTGCTCCGGCAACAGCCGATACTGCTCAACGACATCTTCACCGAGTTGGTAGATATACTCCCAGATGGTATCCCTGGTTTCCCACAGCGCTTTGCCCTGATCAATCAAGACCGGCACAAAGACTGAAAAGAAACCGATCAGGATCGCCAACACGAGCAAGTACACAAGCCCGATGGCTAGCCCTCGCGCGGGACGCTTCAAAAAGCCCAAATAGCGCTGTCTGCTCAGCCACAGAAACCCTCGTTCGAAAAACCTGATCAACGGAGCAAGCACATAAGCCAGGATCAGACCGAAAACGTAGGGAACCAGGACCGTCCGCGCAGTCCAAACGATCAAGAAGAGTACTAGTAACGAAAGCAGAACCAGAACCATCTGCTTGCGTCGCGATACAGGAATCCTCCGCCAGGCATCTGCAACCGCACTCATGTACGCCCTCCGTCAATCCTCATCCAGCCGCAGCATCGCCAGGAACGCCTCTTGCGGTATGATAACATTGCCCAGTTGCTTCATCCGCTTCTTCCCGGCTTTCTGTTTTTCCAGTAATTTCCGCTTGCGCGTGATGTCACCGCCATAGCATTTGGCAAGCACATCCTTACGCAATGCCTGCACGTTGACGCGCGCCACCACCTTGCCGCCCACCACCGCTTGAATCGGCACCTCAAACAACTGGCGGGGAATCGCTTCCTTCATCTTGCGGATGAGGAGTGAGCCTTTCTCGTAAGCCATATCGCGGTGGACGATAATCGCCAACGCATCTACCGGTTCCTTGTTCACCAGCACGTCTACTTTCACCAAATCATCGACGCGATAGCTGTCGAAACTGTAATCCATCGAAGCATACCCGCGCGTCGCCGACTTAATGCGATCATGCAGATCAATCACCATCTCCGCCAGCGGCACCTCAAACGTTAATAGCACGCGCTTCTGATCCAATGTCTCAGTAAGCAGGAAGTTGCCGCGCTTGCGGCGGAAAATCTCCATCAGCGCGCCGATGTATTCGTTTGGCGTGATCACCTGCACCTTCATCCACGGCTCGCGCACCTCTTCGATGAGCGATGGATCGGGTAAGTCGGCAGGACGGTGGATTTCGAGCTCTTCGCCGCTCGTCAAAAGCACCTGGTACGC
>JBJYXQ010000113.1:1288-6892 GCA_046260035.1 Anaerolineae bacterium | reverse complement strand
ATGTACTACACCATCCGGGTCCGCGAACACCTGATACCGGAACAATGGGAAACGTGGTTTGCCGGTCTGACACTCAGAATCCTACCGGGCGGCGAAATGCAGCTTTCAGGCCCTGTCCGCGATCAGGCTGCGCTTCACGGCATCCTCAACCGCATCCGCGATCTGGGATTGACATTAATCTATCTCGAAGGGATTTCTCTCTCAATGGAGTGAACGGTTTTTCGAAAGGGATCACGATGTTAAGAAAAACACCATCGACGAACGGCAATCTGGTGAACTTACACCAGGTGACGAAAGTATACACTGGCGCAGCCGGGGAGTTCGTCGCGCTCAAAGACGTGAACCTCACCGTGCGACCAGGCGAGTTTGTCGCCATCGTCGGAAAATCGGGCAGCGGCAAATCCACACTCATCAACGTGCTCACCGGCATCGACCGTCCTACTTCCGGCGAAGTGTGGGTGGATGGCGCCGCTGTCCACACGCTCAATGAAGAGCAACTTGCTCTGTGGCGGGGACGTAGCGTGGGCGTCATCTTCCAGTTCTTCCAACTTCTACCCACCCTCACTGCCGTCGAAAACGTGCTGCTGCCGATGGACTACGCCGCTACGGTGCCACGTGCCCAACGTCCTAAACGCGCTATACACCTTTTGGAACGCGTCGGCATGGCGGATGTGGCGCACGCGCTGCCCACGACACTCTCCGGCGGCCAACAGCAGAGCGTCGCCATCGCCCGGGCGCTTGCCAACGATCCACCCATCATCACCGCTGACGAACCAACCGGCAACCTGGATTCAAAGACTTCTGCTATGGTCTTGCAGCTATTCCAGGAACTGGTAAATGGAGGCAAAACCGTCCTGATGGTCACCCACGACGACGACCTGGCTACCCGCGCGCAGCGTACGATTGTGTTGTCGGATGGGGAGATTGTCCGTGAGGACGTGAAGCGTAATGCGTGATTGGCCTTTCACGCATCACGTATCGCGCATCATCAGCAAGAAAGGATAGAGGAAAACGATGAACGCTGATTCGGCTTTGATAAAAATGCGCAACATCGTCAAAGAATATCGCGGATTGGCCGGTACAGTTGCCGCCCTCAAGGGCATCAGCCTGGATGTGCGGCAAGGCGAGTTCCTCGTCATCACCGGCAAATCGGGCGCGGGCAAGACGACGCTCGTCAACCTGCTCACCGGGTTGGATCGCGCTACCGGCGGCGAAATCTGGATTGACGGCGCGCCTGTGCATCGCTTCGGCCCGGAGAAAGCCGCACAGTGGCGTGGACAGAGTGTCGGCGTCGTCTTCCAGGCGTTTGAACTACTGCCTACGCTCAGCCTACTGCAGAATGTGATGCTGCCGATGGACTTTGCGCACCGGTACACTCACCGGCAACGCCGCGAGCGCGCGATGCAACTACTGGAACAGGTCGAGATCGCCGCACACGCCCGCAAGCCACCGACGGCCATCTCCGGCGGGCAACAGCAACGTGTCGCTATCGCTCGCGCACTGGCGAACGATCCGCCGCTCATCATCGCCGACGAGCCAACCGGCAGCCTCGACTCCACGACCGCCAGCACAGTCCTCGACGTGTTCGCCGCGCTCGCCGCCAATGGCAAAACCGTCATCCTCGTCACCCACGATAAGGACGTGGCGGCACGTGGCACGCGCGTCATCACATTGGCCGATGGAGAAATCGTCACGTGATCCGTGATGCGTGAGGACTTCACGCATCATCTAGGGAGCGGAATTATGATAAACACACGTTGGTACAAAGTCCTCAACGACCTCACCGGCAACAAGACCCGAACACTGCTCATCGTGCTGTCAATAGCGGTGGGGCTATTTGCCGTCGGGACGATTATGAGCGCGCGAACGCTGCTCTCCACCGAGATGGCGCGCAGCTACGCGGCTATCAATCCTTCCGACGGGATCGTGCGCACCGTGGAACTATTCGATGAAGACTTCGTGCGCGCAGTGCGGGCCATGCCAGAAGTCGCCGACGTGGACGCCCGCCGCGTGCTTGAAGTACGCGCCCAGGTTGTGTCTACGGACGAAACGGAAAGCACTTCGTCAGATTCCGCTCAAGCCACCGAGATGACGTTGCGCGTCTTCGCCATACGCGACTACAGCGCAATGCGCGTAGACATCGTCAATCCGCAAAGCGGCGCATGGCCTCCACCGGAGCGCGAAATCCTGATCGAGCGTTCCGCGCTGACCGTACTCGATGCACGCGTAGGCGACACGCTCCGCATCGAACTGCCCGGCGGCCGCGTCCGGCATCTCCGCATCGCCGGGCTGGCCCACGATATGGTGCAGGTCCCCGCGCAGTTCGACGGCACACCCTACGGCTACATCGCCTTCGAGACGCTGACCTGGCTCGGCGAACCGTACGGCTTCAACGAACTGCATGTGCGGGGTGTCCCCCCCTCAATCCCCCCCGAGGGGGGGGAGACTAAGGGGGGACAAACTGAGGGAGGGAGTCGCGCCGCCGTCAACGCCGTCAAGGACAAGGCTGAGGACAATGGATTCACCATCCCGCTCTCGCTAACGGCGGAACCGGGCGCACTGCCCCTCGACGACATCTTGGATGCCGTCCTGCTACTGATGGGCGCATTAGGCGTGCTCGCGCTCTTCCTCAGTGTCTTCCTTATTCTCAACACCGTCTCCGCGCTTTTGGCCCAGCAAAAGCGGCAAATCGGGGTGATGAAGGCCATCGGTGCACGCACCGGGCAAATGATGGGCATGTACCTGACACTGGCACTGCTGTACGGTCTGTGTGCCCTCCTCATCGCCGTTCCGTTGAGCCGCGTGGGCGCACGTGCCCTCAGCACCTTCATCGCTGGGATGTTCAACTTCGATCTACTGGAGGTGCACTTTCCGCCGACCGCCGTGATCGTCCAAATCGCAGTAGGATTAATCGTCCCGCTGTTGGCGTCGCTGCCACCATTCCTGGCAAATCTGCGTGTCACAGCGGCAGAAGCGCTGCGGGTGGGCTATCAACCCAGCAAGGGACGCTTCGGCGCTAGTTGGATCGACCGATTGCTTTCCGGCGCGAACCTGTGGTTTGCGCGCTACACTCTGCGCCGTTCGCTGCTGCTCTCCCTGCGCAATACCTTTCGTAGCAAAGGCCGACTCGCGCTCACGCTCATCACGCTGACACTTGGCGGTGCAATCTTTATGGGCGTCTTCAGCGTGCAGGCCTCACTCGACCAGACGCTCGACGACCTGCTGCGCTGGTGGGGCTTCGACGTGATGATCATCCCCGCCCGTACCTACCGCGCAGACAAGATGACTCAGGCTGCGATGGACGTGCCGGGCGTTGTCGCCGCCGACGTTTGGTTCCAACTACCTGCCCGCCGCGTGCGCCCGGACGGCGTCGAAAGCGACAACCTCTATTTCTTTGTTCCTCATCCCGATTCGCCGCTGGTGCCCGCGCCCAAAATGCTCGCCGGGCGCTGGTTGTTGCCGGAGGACGAGAACGCCGTGGTGCTCAACGCCCTCGCCATGAAAGAGGAACCGGACATCGAGGTAGGCAGCGAGATTGTGTTGAAAATCATGGGGCGCGAACGCACCTACCGCGTCGTCGGCGTCTGTATGGGAATTCTGATGCCTATGGGATACGCGCCTTACCCTTACATCGCGCGGACGACGGGACAGGTAGGTTTGGGCGGCGCGGCACTGATCCAGACGGAACGCCACAACGCCGAGGCCATCACGGCGACCGCTGCCGCCGTAGAAGCACACTTCGAGCGCGTCGGGCTTCGGGTAAGCGATACTCAGACCGTCATCGGCGAGCGTGAGGAAGCCGGGACCAGCTTTGGCATCATCATCGCACTGTTGATGGTGATGGCAGTGCTGTTGGCACTGGTGGGTGGCTTGGGATTGATGGGGTCGATGAGCATCAATGTGCTGGAACGTGCGCGCGAGATCGGCGTGCTACGGGCTATCGGTGCACCCAATCGCGGTGTGGCGCAGGTCTTCATCGTCGAAGGCGTCACCATCGGCGCGCTCAGTTGGGCATTCGGCACGGTACTCGCACTGCCTCTCGGCCGGCTTCTCAGCGATGCTGTCGGCCTTCCTCTGATGGGCGCGCCATTGAGTTTCAGTTTCTCGACACTCGGTGTGTGGATCTGGCTTGGTGTAGTCGTTATTCTTAGCATCCTCGCCAGCGCGCTCCCCGCCCGCAATGCCTCGCGGTTGACCGTGCGGGAAGTTCTAGCTTACGAATGAGTGAATGCACGAATGGTGAATTACGAATTACGGAGGTGTATCATGAAAACCTGGCGCATTTTGTTGATCGGAGCACTATTGTTAACCGGCTGCAATTCTGTGTTGAGCGCGACGCCAGAACCGATCCTGCCGCCGGTCAAGGCGGATACAGATGTGATTGCGGTAGAAGGCGTCGTCGAACCGGCGCGCTGGGTAACGCTGCGTGCAGGAGATAGCCGCGTGGTCGCCGAGGTACTCGTGGTCGAAGGCGACACGGTCTACGCGGGCGACGTGCTGCTACGCCTGGATGATACGGATACACAGCTTGCCATTCATCAGGCTGAAGCCGCACTGAGCGCAGCACAAGCCCGGCTAGCACTGGCACGGGCTGGCGCACGCCCGGAACAACTGGCTGCGCTCGAAGCCCAGGTTACCGTCGCCGATGCCGTGATCTCGCAGACCACCGCACTGCTCTCCGCGAGTCAAATCAACGGGATCGAAGCCGATGTCGCCGACGCGCGAACCGCGATTGCGGCAGCTGAACTCGCCTACCGTCAGGCCGACCAGGTGCACGACGACACGATGCAGTGTCTCGACGTTTCTATGCCAGACGGCAGCACACAGCAAATCTGCCCAGCGCTCGGTACCTACGAAGAAATAGCGCGTGCGCAGGTGACCGCGGCACAGACGGGCTTGGATGCTGCACAGACGCAACTCGCCGCCCTTCGTGGCCCGGCCAGAGCCAGCATCGATGCGGCGCAGGCCAACGTCCAAACCGCGCTGGCGCAGCGTGATGCCATGCAAGCACAGCTTGATCTGGCGGAAGCTGGCACGACGGCTGCAACCATCGCTGTCGCCGAAGCCACCGTCCGCGAGGCTGAAGCGGCGTTGGCTGCCGCCCGCGACCTGCGCGCCGACCTGACATTGGTCGCTCCCTTCGACGCTATCGTGAGCGACGTCGCCCTCCGTCCGGGAGACATTGCCACCCCAGGCAGCGCCCTCGTCACCCTGGCAACGCTCGATGCGCTGCATATCCGCGTCAAAGACCTAACCGAACTCGACATCGGGCGCGTGACCGAGGAGCAATCCGTCCGCGTCACCTTCAACGCCCAACCCAACGTCAGCTTCAAGGGGCGCGTCATCCGCATCGACCGCCAGGGCCAGGATTACCTGGGCGACGTGATCTACCCCGTCTACATCAAACTGGACGCCATGCCGGACTGGGTGATGTGGGGGATGACAACGAAGTGCGAATTACGAATTTCGAATAGCGAATGGCAATTGGCAAATGAGGAATCCGCAACCACAGACCACGAATCACGCCTCATAGATCACGCATCACGCATCATTGCCGAAGCCGTGATCGAACCAGAACGCTGGGCCGAAGTGCGGTTCACCACA
>JBJYXQ010000113.1:0-1188 GCA_046260035.1 Anaerolineae bacterium | reverse complement strand
GTGGCGCAAGCTGTCGTCCAGCAAGCGGAAGCCGCACTCGCCGCCGCTCAGGCCGCCCTTGTACACGCCGAACTGCGTGCCCCATTCGCTGGCACGGTCACGCAGGTGAGCATAGAAACCGGCAATCTCGTCACACCGGAGATGCCCATCTTCGTGTTGGCAACGCTCGATCGGCTACAGGTGCGGACCCGCGACGTGCTGGAAAACGACGTGGGGTACGTCAGCGTGGGGCAACCGGTCACGGTCAAAGTGGATGCGCTACCTGAGGTCATATTTACTGGGCACGTCGCCCAGATCGAAGCACAGGGTGTCCTCTATCGCGGCGATGTCGCTTTCCCGGTCATCATCGCACTGGACACACCATCGCCCGCGCTGTTGTGGGGAATGAAGGCCGTGGTGGAAATCACTCCCTGACGATTCAACGCCTGCAAAGGCCTTCGTAAGGGTAGCTGACAAAGTATTAACATTTCATTAGATTTTAGCACTCTCGCCTTGAGAGTGCTTGACAAACACCATGAACCGTGCTATCATTATAATCGAGTTAGCACTCAAGACAGTCGAGTGCTAATGGCATACACGAAAATCTAAATTTATCAAGTGGAGGTAAGTCATGAGCGTAAAGATTCGACCCTTGAACGACCGTGTAATTGTGGAACCCGTCGAAGAGGATGAAATGACCTTCGCCGGTGGGCAATTGGTGCTCCCCGACACGGCCAAAGAAAAGCCCCAGCAGGGCAAAGTCCTGGCCGTCGGTCCCGAAGTAGAGGTAGAAAACGAAGATGGCAAAATTGTCGGCCCGCAGGAGGGCGACCTGGTGATCTACGCAAAATACGCCGGTACGACGTTCAAGACCCGTGACGGCAAGGAAATGTTGATCTTGCGCGTGGACGACATCCTGGGTGTTGTCGAGGAATAATTCCTCGCACCCTATATCAATCAATAATCTTCTTTGAATAAGGAGTAAAACATGGCTAAGCAATTAAAATTCGGTAGTGAAGCGCGTGCGGGACTGAAGCGCGGTATGGATGTTTTAGCGAACGCTGTTGTGACCACCCTGGGTCCCAAGGGCCGCAACGTTGCGTTGGACAAGAAATGGGGTTCCCCCACCATCACCCACGACGGTGTGACCGTCGCGAAAGAAATTGAACTGGAAGACGCTTTTGAGAATATGGGCGCGCAGCTTTTGAA
>JBJYXQ010000112.1:0-13403 GCA_046260035.1 Anaerolineae bacterium | reverse complement strand
AGATGACCCCGCCGACGATGGCCGAGCGCTGTCGCAAGATGCGGCGCAACATCAGGCGCCACAGACTATTGGCGCGATAATCCTGGAAACTGTCGTTTAACGCTTCAGCCGAGGCTACCGAGTCTTCTTGCGATGGCGCTCGAGAGGGCGGTTCTGGTGTAGTAGACGTCATGGTTGATCCTGTCACTTCAGTTTAATCCGGGGGTCGATAAAGACGTAGGAAACATCGACCAGCAAATTCATGCCGACGTAGCCTACGGCAATCACCAGCGTGAACGCCTGCACGATGGGATAGTCGCGCGCGGTAATCGCTTCAAATAACATCCGCCCCACCCCGGCCAGTCCAAAAATCGTTTCGGTGAGCACCGCGCCGGCAAAGATCGTCCCCAATTGCAGGCCGATGATGGTGAACACCGGCAGCAACGCATTGCGGAAAGCGTGTTTGAGCACTACCTTGAGCTTGGGCATCCCCTTAGCGCGTGCCGTGCGGATGTAATCCAGTCCCAGGACCTCCAGCATACTCGAACGTGTCATCCGCGCGATAATGGACATCGGGATTGTAGAAAGCGCTACCGAGGGCAGAATCAGATGTTTGATCGCATCCCAAAGCACGCCCCAATCGAACGTGATGATGGAATTCAAAACATACAGATTGGCGACAAATTCATAAATGTGGAATTTGACCGATTCAGGTTCGAGGGCGATATTGAAAACTTCATAGAAAGGGATTGCAGTGACGCCTGCGGTGAGACGGCCCGACGGCGGCAACCAGAATGGGGTGTCTTTGAGTAGCAGGGCAAACACGTACGCCAGCATCAGTCCCAGCCAGTAGACGGGCATTGAGACACCGATATTGGCCGTGACCATCGTGATGATATCGGCGAGAGAGTTGCTATACACAGCAGCAACTATACCCATGGGGATGCCGATCAAGACTGCCAGAAGGGTGGCAAAAAAGCCCAACTCAATCGTCATCGGCAGACGTTCGATGAGGATGATGCTGACCGGGCGGCTGTAACGGATCGAATCGCCGAAATCGCCCCTAAGCACATCCTTCATATAAATACCCAACTGGACATAAATGGGTTTATCCAGACCATTCTCACGGATGAAACGGTCACAAACAGCCTGCGTTGCCTTTTCACCCAGAATGGCTTTGCACGGATCGCCCGGAATCAGACGAGCCAGGACAAACGTCACCAGGAGAATACCGAATAAGACCGGGATCGCTAATAAAAGTCTACGGATGATGTATTGGAACATAACAGAAACCTCTCGGGGACGCTACAAAAATCAGGATACGAGCTCCCTTATGATACGTGAAACGTGAAACGTGATGGCCTGCTAGCAACAGGTTCACGCTTCACGTTTCACGATTTAGTGGTTACATTGATTTTGCAGGGTCAAATAGCGCGGTTTACTCTTCCGCGTTCATCAACCCATCCCACAGATAGCTGTAATACTCAAAGGCGCCAGTATTGCCTACATGGTTAGGATCAGCGGCATTGATACCCGCCGACCACGAAGCAATCACGTCATTCGCGTCGAGGTCAGAACCGTCGTGGAACTTCACGCCATCGCGCAGCGTGCACGTCCACTCCGTCAGGTCGGCATTGGATTCACAGCCGGTGGCAAGGATTGGCTCTACATCGCCAGAATCTGTTTTGTAGCGGAAGAGCGGCTCCAGCACTTGCCAGCAAGGAGCCAGCGATTCGCCATCGGTCTCATCGGCACAGTAAAGGCTGATGGGTTCATTGTTCTGCATACGCACGATGGTGTCCTTACCAGAGTCCAATAGCGAGTAGTAGGTCGCGCCGAAGGGAGGCGCGTAGGCACCCTCTAGGCTGGCTAGCGCCGCGTCAGCCGCCGCACCGTGAGCAATGGGGACCATCGGTACCAACTCGCGAATAGCGTTATTGGCCTGGGTGTACAGCTCTTTGGTTTCGGCAGGGTCGGCAATTTGCGCGGCCTCTTCCAGGATCTCGTAGATCTCCGGATGAGGATCGCCGAACTGCGGATTCTCCGCGCCGAAGTGGAAGTCGAGGAAGTTGGTGATGTGTGGATAGTCCGCGCCCCAACCCAGCAGGTAGAGGCCGTCGAGGCGGCCGTTAGTGGACTCGTCGATGAACTCACCGGATTCCATCACGACGACTTCGGCGTCGATGCCCAGATTTTCCTTGAGCTGGGTCTGGAACTCGACGGCGACCAGACCGGGTTCGGGCAAGTAGCTGCGATAGACGTCGCGGTAGAAGATTTTGGTCTCAAAACCATCGGGATAGCCGGCTTCGGCGAGAAGGTCTTTGGCGGCGTCGGGGTCAAATTCGTACCAAGCGTCACCAGCACAGCCATTGGGAATGCTGCACGGCGTGAAGTGAGAAGCGACCTCGGAACCAACAGGGTAGAAGTTATCAACGATGCGTTGGCGGTCGATGCCCATCGCAATTGCCTGGCGCACCTTGACGTCGTTAAACGGTTCGAAGGTATCGGTCATCGCCAGGTAGAGGATATTGGGGCCGGCATACGGCAGGAAGACCAAGTTGGGATCCTCTTTGATGGTATCGATGTCATCAGGACTGGGGTTAGTGATGTAATCCACAGTGCCGGATTGCAGTTCCAGCAGACGAGCCGCACCTTCGGTCGCCCAACGGAAGACCAGGGTCTCGACTTTGGCTTTCTCGCCCCAGTAATCATCGAAACGCTTGAAGATGATGCTATCGCCCCGGTTCCAGCTATCGAGCATATAGGGGCCGGTGCCAATGGGCTTCTCGAGAATCTCGCCAGTACCGCCAGTTTCATCAATCCATTCCTTGGGCTGGATGTTGAACGGGATGAAGGCGATCTTAGCCATAAAGGCCGGATCGGGCTTGCACAGATCAAACTTCACGGTAAGCTCATCTACCGCCGAGATCTCTTTGATCTTGCCGCCATATTCGCAATCCGGGGCCGACACCGACATAGGCTCAAAAGCCACTTCGGGTTCCGAGGTTGCTGTGGGTTGTGCTGCGGGAGGCTCTGCTGTTGGGGTTGGGGTAGCCTTTTGACAAGCTGTCAACCCCAAACTGATCAAGGTGAAGAGGGACATCACAACATAAAACAGGGACTTGCGTTTCATCGTTCTCCTCCTTAACTATGTGAATGGAACATTTGAGATACACGCCTGCCTCAGTAAATCACCCTCCAGGCATTCCCTCCTTCCGCATACAGCTTCCCGGAGTTGGTTTGGATCAAAGGGCAGCACATGTATAATAGAGAGATTATAGTGATTCCATGATACTTGTCAAATAACGGCTGACATTTGTCACACTCAAAGGAGCATAAGATGACAGAACTAACCGCACAAACTGTTTATTTTGCACAACCTGGTCCAGCAAACACCGAGCGCACACTCACACTGGCTCACGACCGGGCGAAAGCGCTGGGGATCGATACAGTGTTGGTCGCCACGACAGGCGGTGCAACCGCCGTCCGAGCTGGCGAGGTTTTCGCCGGACTGACAGTGGTCGCCGTGACGCACTCCACGGGATTCAGGACGCCCCACAAGCAGGAGCTAACGCCGGAGAACACCGCAGCGCTGACCGACGCGGGTGTCCACATCCTCACAACGACGCACGCTTTCGGCGGCGTAGGACGCGCCGTGCGCAAGAAACTGGGGACGTACGAGGTTGAGGAAATTATTGCCTTCACACTGCGGATTTTCGGGCAGGGGATGAAGGTCGTCGCGGAGATCGCGCTGATGGCTGCTGATGCAGGACTCGTTCCGGAGAACCAGCCAGTGCTGGCAATTGCGGGAACGGGTCGAGGTGCAGATACGGCGGTCGTTCTCTATCCCACACACGCGCAAACCTTCTTCGATCTCAAGTTAGCGGAAATCGTCTGTATGCCCTCGCCGGGACATCCAGGGTTATGATTCGCGCTACAGATTGTTGATGTAGAAGGAAACCGCCCCGCGACGATTGCGGAGCGGTTTGGTATATGTTTTACCGTCGCCGTTTGAACCTCGGCAGTTGTGAGATCGTTGTCCGGATAATACCGACCAATTCGCGCGACTTGGCCTTCTTGGCAAGGACAATCGCCTTGTTGAGATAGGATTTCGCTTTCTGGCGGTTGCCGTGCTGCGCATAGATGATGGCCAGGTTGCGGATAGTCTTCGCTTGCCCTTCGGGGTCGTTCTGTGCTTCGCGGATGGCGAGCACTTCTTCGTAAATGGTCATCGCCTGCGCCCAATCCCCTAGCCCATTGTAAGCCGATCCGATATTGCTGAGCGTGGTCGCCTCTCCGTCCTGATCGCCGATTTCACGCAGCAGATCGCGTGCCGGTTCCAGCGTTTCGAGCGCCTGTGCCCATTCCTTTCGCGCCAGGTAGACGCTGGCGATGTTGTTCAGCGCCTCGGCCTTACCGGCCGTGTCGCCACCGGCGTCTGCGCCGGCCTCCTCCATCAGCGCGAGGACCTGACGGTACACCTCGAGCGCTGCTTCCCATTCATTCGCTGCTAGATGCTCGCGCGCCTGCTTGTTCAGCGCTTCGGCTTGCGCGATATGCGGTTCGGGCGTCTCCTCTGCCGCAGCACCTTCGGTCTCCTCAACAACTACGTTTTCTTCTGCCATAGTTTTCTCCTTACTCTAGGCAATGACGACGACGTGCGTGCCTTCTTCGGGTGTCGAGCGGTAGGTATACAGTTCGTAGGGGACCTGGGGTTCGACCCACCGGAAGACCCAGCGCGCGGCCCGGCTCGGCACATTGAGGCAACCATGACTGTGACGACGTCCGTAGTCATTGTGCCAGTATGTACCGTGAATAGCCACCCCAGAATTGGTGAAATAAGAGGGGAAAGCTACTCCAACCAAGTCGTAATTGGCGCCGATCATCCGCTGTGCGTGACGTTTATAGAGGATGCGGAACTCACCGAGCGGCGTGTCGGTGCCCCATAGCCCGGAAGCCACCGGCGTGGAGAAAACCGGTGTCTGTCCCTCGAAACACGTCAGCATTTGGTCGCTGATGTCAATCCGAAGCCATTTGTCGGGATGGCCAAGCGAGATGGGTGTCAAATCCTCACGGGTAATTGGACGTAGCATCGCCGCCGGCGCAAAGGGGCCAGGTGCCCAGGTGAGTCCCTCCTGGAGCTGATACCACCATTCGCCCTGCTCATCCTGCACAGCATCGATGACACGGTACGTGGTCTCGTAGTACAACCGGCGTCCGGCATAGGGCGAATTCGGCTGCGAACGGCTAATCGCCATTGGAACCGTCACTTCGGCCCAAAAACCAGGCGCGGCTACGTCGGTCACGATATCAGTTTGGAGAAGATTCTCCGAGGGGTGAACATATCCGCTGTGGATGAAGCCCCCTTCAGTGAAATACCAGACCGGATTACTCGGCCACGGCGCTTCGCCTAACAGCGTGGCCTTCAATGGAATCACTTCATCGCGCACTTTCCACTCGACGAGTTCTGCAGTGGGGGAAGGTGAGCGACGGATAGCCTCTCGCGAGCTGATGATCCGCCCCAACGATGCCGGAGGCGGCAAGAAATCCGGCAACGAATCCAACTCGGATGAATCTGCCAGGACAGGTACCTTGCGCGACAAAACCCAGGCCAGCGCGGCGGCCCCTAGTTTTAAGAATTGACGACGGTTGATAGATGATTGCATACTGTTTTCCTCATACCCATTATATTCCCAGAATCAATATACATTATATACCATTTCGATATAGACTCTATCGGCGACTAATCGATCGTGGACCGTACCGTCGCAACTGCCGCCTGGCGCTGGGCCTCACGTGCCTGACGACGCGCCAACAGCCGCAAGACACGCTTGTGCCGTTGGCGATCCAACGGATAATACCACGTCACTGCCAATACCCCGCACAAGATCGCCGCAGCCACTGGCCCAGTCAGGATACGGATGCCCAAAACCGCGGATTCCGGCTGTGTGAATTGCGTTGCGCCTTCCGGCGGCACCTGATATCCGAGCCAACCCAGCACCTGCAAAGCCAAGAAAATGGCAAAGGCGGTAGTCAGTTTGCGGATGAAGTTCTTGGCTCCATAGTAGACGCCCTCATGGCGTGCTCCCGTGCGCAGTTCATCCCAGTCGATGACATCAGGGAAAATCGCATCGGGCAACACATGCGCCGCGGAGACACTAATGCCGATCAACACGGCCATCACAATCACCAGCGTGTAATCCTGCGGCGGAATAAAGTTGATCAGCAACATAAGAATCACCCAGAACGCGATGGCGACGATGTAGGCTTTGCGCTTGCCGATGCGGTATGCCAACCACGTCCAGAACGGCAGGACGATAACGGCAGTGATCAACATTGCGCCCAGTACAACCGATTCGATGGGCATGCCGATCCCCGGCACCGTTGCCAACAGGTTACCGCGCGCGATCCAGTAGATGAGAAAGTACGGCAACGTCACACCGACTAGGTCGAATGTCACCCAGTTAAGCATATAAAGCGCGGTGGCATAACGGAAAGGGATGTTCTGCCAGGCAGTGCGCAACATATCCTTGAAAGAGACCATTTCCGGCGGGCGTTCGCTGCTCGACTTCTCCCGCACGGTAAAGAAGATCAGCAAGTAGGGGATAATCGCCGAGACACCGAAGAGCGTAGCGACGATCACATAGCCTTGTTGCTGTGTTCCCCCACCCGCCATCGTCGCATCTACGATCATCGGCGCAGCGACGGCGGTGGCGATGGAGGCAATGAAATTAAAGAACATGCGATAACTTGCTAGCGTTGTACGTTCATCGTAATCGGAGGTGATTTCGGGCGTGAGCGCGTGGAAGGGCACAATCACGAGGGTCTGGAACGTATCGCTGAGCGCATAGGCCAGCATCACGTGGATCATCAGCCAGATTTGGCTCTTCCACGGTGGCGTCCACCACAGCATCAAGAAGGCCAATCCGTAGGGCACGGCGAAGTAGAGGAGGAAGGGACGGCGGCGGCCCCATTTACTGCGAACTTTGTCGCTGATGGTGCCGACCAACGGATCGTTGACCGCGTCCCAGAGGACACCGATCAACGCAGCGAAAGAAGCCAAACGCGGCTCGAGCCCCACCACGTCCGTCAAAAAGATGGCGTAGAAAATCTGCCGCAGCGTGTTGAAGGTCGCCATGCCCCAGTCGCCGGTACCGTAGATTACTTTGGTCAACCACGGAAGTCCTTTGCGCGTCACAGGTGTGTCCATTGCTCTATCCTCGAATGATGGTTATACGTTCGGTGGCTCATATTTCCAGCGCCGGATCATAAATCCCCATCGGCGGGCCAACTCTCGCCGGGTACGGTGATCCAGGCAGTAGGTGTTCTTCTTATATCCCTTCACCGTCAGGAGATACTGCTGCATCTGTTGTTCCGCTTCAGGGACAAGGGCTAACCCAAGCGCTTGATAGATGCGTGCAACCTCGCAGAGTGGATTGGCCTCGAAATCCTCGAAGCGCACTTCAACGAGATTACCCTCAGGAATCAACGCTTTGTCCTCCTCATAGCGCAGCATCAACTTCTCGTAGTTGCGCAATGCATTCTCGCGAACCATCTCCTCATCAACGTCTTGTAATGCGGTCGGCGCCAATTCCTTGTCCAGCCAGTGCATCGTCGAGCTGTAAACGACGTATGGGTTGCGATAGACGTGGATGAACTTCGCATCAGGGAACAACTCCAGTAAAGTAGGGATGCGCCCCGTGTTGGCAGGATTTTTAAGAAGCAGGCGTTTGCCGTTTGAAGAGAACGTTACTTTTTTGAGAAAGTGGAGATAGATGGCCTTCCATTGCTCAATGACTTTGCGTTCCACGCCCTCAAAGAGCACGTACTTGTCGAAAATCTCGCGCATCTTTTTGGGGAAAGAAAGCGCATGGTAGAACGAGTACGGGCTAAGATTCCCCAGCGCATACTCTTCCTCTTCAGCAGCATCCGGCGAGACGCTGACGTTATCCATAGGGCGGACTTTTGGTAAACTGCTGGCCAGGATCGCGCGGAACAAGGGACTGCTCAAATACAGCCCAGGAATCATCGTGTGAATAAAGGTAACGACAGCAAAGGCCGGATCCCGCGCGATCAAACGCATAACGTGGGTGGTACCGCTGCGCCAGTGGCCCAGGATAAAAATAGGGGTTTCACGGATGGGCGTCGCTGCGATGCGCGCGCCAAAACGAGCATTTTCATAGGCACGAAACGGCGCACCTAACAACGCCACGATGGAGACGTACAGACTCCTGATCCAGTAACGCCAGTCGACGCCACCATTAGCGGCAACGAGACGCATCCAGTTCCGGAATGATCCCCCTGCCAGGAATTGTTGATCGACACGCGTGAGTCCCTTCTTGCGGAAATAGCTCATCGCTTCTCCTTTCCTCTAGGAGACCCAAAAGGTCTCAGAAGACCTTTTGGGTCTTACCGTCAGTTAAATTGCACGCCGGTAGACGCGGTGGCGCTTGTACCACTGCGCGCCGATGGCATTCATGTCACCCAGGCTCTTGACGTTCGTCTCCATCGCCTGAGCAAGATCGCAATGCGTAGCCTTAGCCGCTTTGAGCGTCTTGGCCAACTCGACATACAGCAGCGTGCTGCCCCCCATGCCCTGATATTCCGGCAGTAGCCCCACACCATTCCCACTCATCCGGCGGGTAGTCTTCATCGCCAGCAAGACGCGGATCCAGCCGAAAGGCCACAAACGCCCGCGCACCTGCTTGAGCGCGTCAGAAATATCCGGGAAGACAAAAGCAAAGCCCGCAATGTCGTCGCCCTTCATTACCACCTTCATCAGACGCGGGTTGGCGACCGACAACATTTGCTTGCCGATCATCTGCACCTCGGCATCATCCAGAGGATAATAACCCCAAACTTCGGTAAAAGCTTCGTTGTTTACCCGTTGGATTTTGGGAATCCATGAACGCAACTCACGCTTGGTTCGGAAGGTCTTCACCCAGAAGCCGCGTCGCTCCTTAATTTTTTCAGCCAGGGCGTAGAAGCGTTCGTCGAGATCTTGACCTTCCTGGACATAACCGGAGAGATAGTCGATTTCTTTCTCAAACCCGGCAGCCTCCATCAGACGTGGATAGTAGGCGTAATTGTACGGCATGCTCAGTGCGGCACGATGCTCGAAGCCCTCGATCAAGATGCCGGGCGCATCGGCGCGCAGGAAGCCTTTGGGACCATACAACATCGTGAGACCGCGCTGCACAGCCCAGTCCGATGCCGCATCGAAAAGCGCCTGCGCGACATTCTCATCGTCGATAACGTCGAAATGGTAAAAGAACGCGGCCTTGCGCCGATTGTAATCGTTGTAGCGCCGGTTCTCAAGCACGGTAATGCGTCCGACAACATCGCCACCATCTTCCGCCAGGAAAAATTCCGCGTCGGAATGTTGGTAGAAAGGGTAGCGCTGCCGGTCCATCGTCGCTTTGACACTCGAGACCAGCGGCGGCATCCATTGCGGACAATTCTCATAGAGGGTGAAGGGAAATTCAACGAACTGCCGAACATCGTGTCGGTTCGCAGTGTCTAGGATACGAATATTCATCAGTCAGTTTTCTCCTGCGTAGCTGTAAAAAATCCTACCCCCAAAACACCTGGCCCGCCGTGCGTGACGATGGCCGGGGGCACTGCGAGAATCGGGATATCAGAGAGCCCCAGCTTGGTGCGCATTTCATCAGCCAGTTCCTGCGCTTCATCCGCGGCATCGGCGTGCATAATGCTCAAGAATCCATCGCCGTTTTGGGAAATTTGTGTTAGGATCAGCTCCTTAAGGCGATCCACGGCGCGTTTGTGGGTGCGCACTTTCTCGAAAGCTTCAACCTGGCCATTCTTGAACGTCAAAACGGGTTTGACCTGCAATGCACTGCCGACTAGAGCGGCTGCACCGCCAATGCGCCCACCCATGGCCAGATACTTCAACGTTTCCACAGAAAAGTAAATCTTGCCATGCCGGCTCATCATGCGCACACGCGCCTCAATGGTGTCAACATCTATGCCAGCAGCAGCCCATTCCGCCGCCAGTTTGAGCAGCGTCGCCACGGGGCTGGCAATGAGCTGCGTATCGATGATCCTAACATCCAGATCGGTTAGCCCATCCTCGATAGCCGCTTGCAGGGCTACCGTTGCCGAGCGTACGGTTCCACTGACGATAGCGGAGGGCAAGATGCACAAGATAGGCTCTTTGCTAGGCGCGAAGCGTTTATAAGCTTCGACGAAGAGTTCTGGGGGTGGCGCGGCTGTTTTGGGCAGTTCTCGTACCGTTGCGAGCTTGCTTAAAAAGGTACGATAATCAATATCAATGCCTTCGAGATAGGATACACCGTCGATATTGATAACCTGAGGAATAATGGGGATGTCATACTGCTTTGCGTACGTTTCCGGGAAACCAGAGGTAGTGTCACCGATAATCTTTACCATAAGTTCAACTCCTTATCATTTGCTGAATGTCCGTTACCTCCAACGACAATGAAAAAAAATAAAAGTCGGCGATAACGGACCGGGAGTCCGTTCCGATACGAAAAAGGAACCCCAGGTTAACGATTTTTAAAGTACACAACCGGCGTCGAAAACGATGTCTTATCAAACGGGTGCAACGCACTGGAGATCAGCGCGTTGCACCCATAAAAAGGCTCTTAGCTGCCCTTGGTGGGCATATACTTCGCTAGCTTGGCTGCTAGATTGGAAAGGGGCAAACTTTGCAGCCAGATTCTCCCAGGGCCGGTCAGCGTGGCGAGGAAGAGTCCTTCACCACCAAACAGCACGTTGGTGAGGCCCTTGACCGCCGAAATGTCATAGTGAACAGTCGGTTCAAAACAGGCGATGTGACCAGGATCCACTCTCATCGTTTCACCGGCCTGCAACGTGTACTCGCGTACCTCGCCAGGGATTTCCAGGAATGCAAAGCCTGGACCAGAAATCTGCTGCAGGATAAAGCCTTCACCACCGAAGAAACCAGCACCGAGTCTCTTGCGGAAGTGCATCTTCATCTCGACCGAGTCCTGCGCGCACATAAAGGCATCTTTCTGGCAAATGAGGCTTTGTCCGGCCTCGAGTTTGACGTCAATGACCTTGCCGGGCGCTTCCGGCGTGAAGACGATCAAAGCTTCGGGATCGTGGCTGGTGTAGGTCGTCATAAAGAGAGACTCACCCGCCAGCGCGCGACCCAGCCCTCTCATCAAGCCGCCCTTGGTGTTGGTTGACATCTCGATATTGCCCTTCATCCAGGCCATGCCACCGGACTCGGTGTACATCGCCTCGCCGTTGCTCAGATAGACTTCCAGTGTAGGGAGTACAGTTCCCTCAATCTCATAACGCATAATGTTATCTCCTTTCTAGGTTTAAAGAAATAATCATCTTCATTATAGCATGGTGCGCTATTGCAGCAAGACAGTCAGGGTGTTACAGGAGCAACTAAATATCTTTGAGCACCGCCGCTACAGCGCGAATATGTTCCGGCGTACTACCGCAACACCCGCCGAAAATCTTAACACCCGCTTCTGCCACGAACCGCTGCGCGTACTCTGCCATAATTTCTGGCGTCACGTCGTAGACCAGGTCGCCTCCTTCGGCGTGTGGTAAGCCAGCGTTAGGTTTCGCCATCAAGACGGCGTCCGGGACAGTAGCGCGCATCTTGATGACCGCGTCCAATGTCTCGCTCAACGTACGCCCGCAGTTCGCACCGATGACGGCAACATCCATCGCCCACAATGTTTGGGCAGCCTTCTCTGGCTTGACGCCCATCATCGTGCGCCCTTTCGTATCAAAGCTCATCGTCACGAGGATCGGCAAGTCGGTCACTTTCCGTGCACCCTCGATGGCAGCGGTCGCTTCGCCCAGGTCGCTCATCGTTTCGATAAGGATCGCGTCGGCGCCACCCTCTGCTAGCGCCGCGGCCTGGGCCGCGAACCCGCTGACGGCGTCGGCGTGAGAGAGAGGGCCGAGCGGTTCCAAAAGCTGCCCGGTTGGGCCAATGTCACCCATGACCAGGGCACGGTCACCGACGATCTCGCGGGCCAGTTGTGCTGCCGCCAGGTTGACTGCGTGGACCTGCTCGCGCAGGTTATCCCGTTCCAGGCGTGCAGGTGCGCCGCCAAACGTATTCGTCAGGATTAAGTCCGCTCCAGCGTCGAGATAGGCCTGGTAGAGCGCACGCACCGCATCGGGATTCTCGAGGTTCCAGCGTTCTGAAGCTGCGCCAGCCGGGAGGCCAGCCTTTTGCAGCATCGTACCCGTTGCGCCATCAGCAACCAAAACAGACTTGGTGTTCAAATACGTGGTGAATTTGGACATGGTTACCTCCAATCAACGTATAAACGAATCAAAGAATCGGCGAATGGTGAGTTGAGTTTCTTGTATCTTGTATAATACCACAGAAGTGTGCTAAGACTACAGAAGCCGCCAAATGCAGGCACGGTCAGAGAACAACAGAGTGCATGGATAGGCCGGCTCGAATCTATGTGCAGAAAAGTGTTAGCGGATGATCAGCGCATCGAGGGAGACGGTTCCGTCGATGGCAGTCAATGTAAGCGTTTCGCGCTGTGAGGAAAGATAACGTGATAGGACAACCGGTTCGCCGCGCAGGTCGAAGGTGCGGCTTTCGCCATCGCTATTAGTAATGCGGAGTACCCCTTCACCAAAGCCAGGATCAAGCGTGAGTACACGCCCCTCCCACGTAAGGCTGACACTGTGACCGGGCGTCCTGGTCGCGCGATAGCCACCAAGCACAGCATTGACATCCGATTCTTCTTCCCAATCACCTTCGTAGGCAAGCTGCCAGCTCGTCTCCTGGTGGACGCCCGCGTAGAGCGTGGGTTCTAACGTGTTGAGGTAAGTGGACAGACTTTCATAGATGGGAAGCGGCGTGAAATCCGGCTCGACCATGCGGAAGTAGTAGAAGGGCTGGTCGCGTTCTGAATCTGACGCGCGCTTGAAAAACCAGACCGTCGTCACTCCCACCCACGGCCACTCGCGTTGAATGCGTTCGTAGGCCAGCGGCGCATAACGCGCCTGCTGTTCCAGCGTCACTCGGCCATAACGGGCTTCGATCCCTTCCGGTGCAGCGTTACTGTTCATCTCGCTGATCCAGATCGGCTTGTGGGCGTCGCCATTAGCGACCATTACGTCGCGCACCCACAATGGACGCGAGAAATTGACTTGGCCCTGCGTAGGCCGCATCCGGTGATCGGTGGGACCAGACCAGAGCATATAGTCGTTGACCGCCATCACGTCGAAACACGCACTCGCGCCCGCGTCATACATCCGCTGCAAAAAAACGACATCCATCAGGTTGTTGCCTTCGTAGGCGGGATTCCACGTGCCGAGTTCCGCCGTCGGCGCCATCGCACCGCTGATGACGACAGCCTGAGGATCGATGGCCTTGATGCGGGCATAAGCCAGGCACAGCAACTCCGTATACGCTTCGGGATCAACCG
>JBJYXQ010000111.1:0-4146 GCA_046260035.1 Anaerolineae bacterium | reverse complement strand
AAGCGATCAGGTACGGCGCTGAGCGTGTCTATCTGGTCGATGAGCCGGAACTGGAGAATTATCGCAACTGTCCGTACTACAAATGTATTGTGGGCGTAGTGCGCAAGTACGAACCGGAAGTCTTGCTTATCGGGGCAACGACGTTGGGCCGCGACCTGGCCGGTGCGGTGGCAACTTCGCTGCACACCGGATTGACTGCCGACTGTACAGGATTGGAAATGGGCGAGGTGAAAGGCGCTAAGCAGCGACTCTTGCTGGCGACCCGTCCTGCGTTTGGTGGTAACATTATGGCGACCATCCTCTGCCGGAAAGATCGTCCGCAGATGTCGAGCGTGCGCCCGCGCGTGTTTCCTATGCCTCCCTACAATCCGGATGCCGTTGGGGAAATCGTGCGTGAGGAAGTCCCGCTGGACGAGAAAGACACCGAAGCCTGCATCCTGGAATTTATCCACGAGCAGGCTGAGAGCGTCGATATTGAGTACGCGGACGTCATCGTTTCTGGAGGACGCGGCCTGGGTACGCCTGAAGGCTTCAAGCTGATCGAGGAATTGGCGCATGAACTAGGCGGCGTCGTCGGTGCATCCCGGCCATGCGTGGACGCGGGGTGGATCGGCTACGCGCACCAGGTGGGACAATCCGGACGCACGGTGCGTCCCAAGCTCTACATCGCCGCTGGTATTTCCGGTGCCTTGCAGCACAAAGTCGGGATGCAGAACTCCGATTTCATCATCGCCATCAACTCCGATCCTAACGCCCCCATCTTCGAGGTGGCTGACGTTGGCATCGTGGGCGATCTCTTCGAGGTGATTCCGGCGATGATCAAGGACATCAAGGCGCGCAAGGAGGCTCTGGCATGAACACCAATGATGAAAAAATCCGTTTTGATGCCATTGTCGTTGGCGCGGGGTTAGCCGGATCTGCTGCAGCGATGATGATGGCCCGCGAGGGATTGAACGTCGCTTTGATCGAGCGCGGGCAGAAAGCGGGTGGCAAGAATTACTTCGGCGGCGCGATCTATACGCACGCTATCGGTGAGGTCTTGCCCGACTTTATGGATCGTCGCCCGCCCTTTGAGCGTCCTGTCACCGAGGCAGGTTTCTGGATGCTTGCGAAGAATGGTGGCCTCACGCGGATGACGGTGCAGGGCGGAAAGCTGGACGCCGAACCTGCCGACGCCTACATGGCATCGCGCGCGGTCTTCGACGTGTGGTGGGCCGAGCAGGCGCAGAAAGAAGGCGCGCTGCTGATCCCCAAGACTTCTGTCGTGGATTTCATCCGCGACGACGCCGGGCAGGTTATCGGCGTGACCACCGACCGTGCGCAAGGCGATATTTACGCGCCGGTTGTCATCATCTGCGAGGGCGTCAACAACATCTTGACGCAGAAGCTGGGCCTGATCGATCACGACCTCGAACCGGCGCACATCGCGCTGGCTTTCAAGCAGGTCATTGCGTTGCCGATGGACACCATCAACGCGCGCTTTGGTCTGCCGGATGAAAACTACGGGTTGGCGGCTTCTGTTTTAGGTGACGTCTCACTCGGTTTGCCGGGCATGGGCTTTGTCTACACTAACAAAACAAGTGTCTCCGTGGGGCTGGGGATGATGCTGGATGCAGTTGCCGAATATCGCCTGAAACCCTATGAAGTCTTGCAGCGCTATCTGAAGCACCCGGCGATTGCCCCGCTGATCAAGGGTGGGCAGTTGATGGAGTATGGCGCGCATTTGATCCCCGAAGGTGGCTATCGGGATATGCCCAAGCTGTTCACCGGTGGGGCGATGGTCGCGGGCGACGCAGCCTCGATGGTCAACGCCCTGCACTGGGAAGGCACCAACATGGCGATCGTCGCCGGGAAATTGGCTGCCGAGACCGCGATAGACGCGCACAAGCGCAGCGATTTCTCCGAGCAGGCGTTGTCGCAGTACGAGGCGCGGTTGAAGGACCGCTTTATCCTCAAGGATATGAAGCAGTACCGTAACTTCGCCCGCTTCCTGGAAACGCACCCGGAGTTTATGGATGCGTACCCGAGCTTCATCAACGACGCGTTGGGCCAATTCTTCAGCGCCTACGGGATGCCGAAGAAGAAGCTGTTCAAGAATATCCTGGGGAGTCTGACCAGTCGCCGGCAGTTATTCAAGGCCGTGGGTGACATGCTCTCTATGGGAAGGGCGGTGATGGGATGGTAATGAAAAAAGGAGATGCATTCAGTGCAAAGGAACTGCCGCAGGATTTGAAGGAAAGCCTGCCCGATGTGTACGTGGACGATCTATTGGTCTCGCTCAAGTACTTTATTGACGAGGAGCAGAGCCATCTCAAGATCAAGGATCACGCGGTATGCGGGCGCTGCCAATACAAGCCCTGTATCGATTTCTGCCCGGTGGGCGTCTATACGCTGGCCCACGACGGCAAGATTCAGGTGGCGTATCAATCGTGCGTTGAGTGTGGAAGCTGTCGGGTAGGATGTCCGTACCTCAATATCGAATGGACGTTGCCACGCGGTGGTTTCGGCGTCGCGTATAAGTTTGGATAGAGCTTCTCAGGTTAACCAAGTACCGCGCAGTCACATGACTGCGCGGTACTTTTTTTGTTTTCCAGCGAAAAAATCTGCTTCATCTGCTAAATCTGCTGACGAGAACAAAGAATGCCGATGACGTTCAGGCGTTGTCCTGTTTCCAGAGCGCGACGGCTTCGTCGCTGTCCACGTCCTCTGTCGCTGTGAAGAGATCGATGGGTTTGGGCGACTCGCTGACGATGGGATTCTCCAATGTCTTGAGTGCGGTCTGCACCGACAAACCTGCCGCGAGCATCTTCTTCAAGAGCAGCGGTTGCTGCTTCTTGATATCAAGGTCCAGAATTTCCCCGAAGAAGTTGTTGATCTCGAACAATCCCTCGAACGGCCCGGCGGAAAGGTGGACGCCGTTGTTGGCGATGCTGACGGTGCCCAGTCCATAATCTTCGGCATGGGCGTAGAGCGTACCACGGATGGAGTGGGGGACGGCTTTCTCCGGAAACGTCGCGCCGACCATCTCGTTGCGCAGCGTTCCCCAAGCCGTGTCCGAGTGGATCAGCACCAGCACGATGCGGTGGGTGGGATCGGTGAAGTGCATCAGTTGCGCGGGGTGAAAGCCGTTGATCAGGATGAAGTCCTCATCATCCTTTTTATACCGTTGCACGTAAAATCCGCTCCTGATCTTGATCGATTTCTTTGTGAACCACAGCTCATCCAGTGCAAAGCAATCCTCTCCGGGATGCGCTTTCAGGTATTCGTGCCCCCCGTAGATGGTGATGCCGTCCAGGTTGGGAATTCCCAGCACCTCGGCGATCTTTTTCCGGTCGTCAGCGCCCCCCGCGGGGTCGTCCACCATCTGCGAAGCAAAGCGCGAGAGCCGGTTGATGTAACCATAATGCCGGTTCATAATTTCTGCTTCCTCAAGGACCTTGCCGCCTACTACGGCGACGCCGCTTACGACGGCTCCGAATTCTGCGAGTTTGGTGAAGACGAGGTCGAGTGCCGCTTCCACCTGGGCAACGTCTTTGACCATAAAGATTTCGGGCTTCACAAAGAGCAATAACTCGTTGCGATGTGTCTCCCGGCCAATCTCAACCGATTGTAGGATGGCGAAATCATCGCAGGTCGGGGCAGTGGCGGCGATAGTTTTAATCAAGGCTTTGTCAATTGTCATTATGTTCTTTCCTTTACTATGAATGTGTTTGATCGTGCGAAACTCACATTAAAGGGCGCACTTTTGCTTTGTGCGCCCTTTGAATGGAATAGCCGTGTTTATAGCAGGCCCATTGCCTGGTTGAATATCTCGATGGCTTGATCGATCATGCCGTTGGCCATGTAGGCATCGCCGAGTACCTGGTAGAGCGCGGCGTTATCCGGCTGTTCGGAGATCGCCTCCTTCAGATCGTCGATAACGTCGTCCAGCCCAGCCTCCGCCTGGATGAGTTTACCGTAGTGCGCCAGTGCCGTATCGTTGTCACCGGCTTTCCAGGCCGCGCGCGCCTGCGCTAGCAGTTCGGCGTATTCCGCTTCTTCTTCCGGTTCTATCCCGACGACGACCTCCTGTGGGAGGACCTCTTCTGGTGCCTCGACGGCTTCTTCTTCGAAGGCGACTTCCTCGACGACGACTTCTTCGACGAC
>JBJYXQ010000110.1:0-5009 GCA_046260035.1 Anaerolineae bacterium | reverse complement strand
AGTTCTACTGCAAAAGTGCTTCAATCGGCCAGATAATTTTCGGATAGATTCTTAATCCAAAGTCTGCGATTCAAAGCCGCAATTGTAATCCAGCCTGCTCCAATTGCAACAGCGCCGCTTTGCGTTCCACGCCCGCGGCGTAACCAGTGAGGGCGCCCTTCCGCCCTACGACCCGGTGGCAAGGGACAATGATCGCCACCGGATTGGCGCCGTTGGCCTGTCCCACCGCCTGGAACGCACGCGGATGTTCGATTTCCATAGCTACCTCGCCGTAGGTCAACGTTTTGCCGTAGGGGATAGTCAACAGTTCCTCCCATACCGCCTTCTGGAATGGCGTGCCGCGCAAATCAAGAGGGACGTCGAACACCTTCAAACGCCGGTCGAAGTAATCGGCCAATTGTACAACGGCGGATTCCAGCACAGGGTTGCTCCCCGGCTCCGGCCGGGTGATAAAATCACACGCAATCCCATAGCGCGCCATACGGTGGAGCTCCACATCGCTTGGATGATCACCAAAACCCAGGCCACAGACACCTACTGCAGTCGCGCAGATCCACAACGGCCCTAGCAAACTTGTTGTCGTCGTACAATCACTGTGCTCCATAACTCACCTCGTCAAAGTTGGCATCAGGTTGTCAATCGCTCAACGGCAATGCCATCACCGTCCACGCCGCCCCTACTTGCGACGCCGTCAGTAGGCGTTGCGTTGGCCACGCCGCTTGCACGAGGGCGTGGACCTCATAAGTGCCGTCAAGATATGGGACCAGGCGATAAGGCTCGTAGCCCTGTGCCAACGCGGCTGCGACGATCCCGCGCGCGTCAGCGGCCAGGCCAGTCTCAGGAAAACCGTTTGCCAGTACGTCTTCCACAGCCGCCAAAGGCTTTTCGACTGCCTCAATGGCACCATAGGATACAGCTTCCTGCGCCATCGCCAGTAGCAATTCCAACGCCACCGGTTCGGCTTCGTGTGGCCGGCGCACAAAATCCGCCGTGATGTTCCATTGCGCGCCATCCGCAGGACTGAACAATATCCCTTCCAGGAAATGCGCGCCGGGATCGTAGATGCGCTGGTAAGCGCGTACGGTCTCCATCAAACGCAGTTCCACCTCCAGGCGCGCCGGAGTTTCTGGTGACACCGATTGCGCGTCCAACCAGGCCTCCCACGTCTTCTCGAACGCCTGCCAATCTGCCTCCCCAAGTGCGAGAAGCCCAGCGCTGAGTCGTGCTGCGGTGTCTTCCCACTCACCCGAAAGAGTGGTACGGCAGAACGTCTCCATCCCTTCCCAGCCGAAGTGCTCGACAATATAACCGATGAAAGCACCAGCCTCACGATAGCTAACCTCGTGCTGGAGTGTGTAGAAATCGTCGGCAAGCTGCGAGAGTGGGATGTAATGCACCGAAGCACGCAAGGCCGCCGTATCCTGGACAGGTGACCCCGCCCAATAATGCCCGCCAGCGACATAGACCGCCAGACCCTCACGCACCACTGAGGGTGCAGTATGACAACCCAGTGCCGCGTCCAGCCGGTGCGTCAGTTCATGGCGCAGCACCATACCCAAGTCCGAGGGCGTATACTGCCGGTCGGTGTAGCTAATAGCGGCCCAATCCCATGATGCGTAGCCACCTTGCCCGATCACCCGATCCAGCAGGTAGATGTCCAACAGATCACCTGCCGCACTGAAGCCAAAACGTGCCCCAACATCCTCATAGGCTGCGGCAACCACGTCGGCAATGGCATCCAGGTCGCGCTCAGCCGCCGTCCTGGTGAGATAATGCAAGCGCACGCCAGGCAACTCCGTGGACACCCACCTGGCTTCCGGTTCCGGAGCGTGAAATGCCTCGACGGGAAGCGGTGAGACGGGTACAACCAGCGTGTTGTCTGCCAGATCAGGGTCAAAAGCATCCGGCGGCAAGAGCAACGTGAATGTCAGAGGGATAGTAGATGTGGTCTCAGGAACACGCCAGGCCCAATAAAAACGCGCCTGCAATCGCGCATCAAGCCCCTCGAAACCGATCGGCGCTGTCAAAACGTCACTACTGTCCAATATCCATGTGAGCGTCAACGGTCCAGTGACGTCTGCTGGCAAACGGGGATTCACGGACACACTCACCCAATCGCCAGGATAGAGCGGCCATGGAAAAAACCGCACGTTATCAAGTTCCAGCCCAGGTCCAATAGACGCCGATGTGGGGACTGGAGATGGAGTGAATGTCGGCGTGGGGAGCGGCGTCAATGTAGGAACCGGCGTCAGCGTTGGGGATGGCTCGGGAGATGGAGTCACCGAGGGCAGCGGAGGCTCTGAGGACAGCGCCGTCGCGGACGGCGAATCTATGGGCGGTGTCACAGTTTCGGCAACCGGGGAGGACGGCAGCGTGGGCACAAAGAGACGGCACGCTAGACCGACCAACACTAACACGACCCACAAAAGCCACTTCATGCTTCGAAAGACCTCACCTACCTGGATGCATTCATCTGCATTGTAACAGGATTAACGGGTGAGGCAATCACAGCATAGACAACTGACACTCACAAATTACGCCGGGTCGCCGATAACAGGCAGGGCTCATAAGTACACTTCATCTTCCTATGCCACGTTGCCGGGCCGCCTCAAAGAGCACGATCACCGCAGCCATGGCCGCGTTGAGCGAATCCACACCAGGCGCCATCGGGATGGTGACGTGCCGGTCGGCGGCCAGCGCACGGCCTTCGGAACTTGCGCCTTCGGCTTCTCCACCCACGACAAGCGCCACACGTCCGCGCCAGTTGACAGCATCATAAGGTGTTCCCGGTCCAGCCTCGGCCAACCATACTTCAGTAGCACCCAAGCCAGTGTGGATATCTTCCCACGTCGCCCGGTGAATTGGCAAATAAAAATGCGCGCCCATACCCGCGCGCACCACCTTAGGATTGGTGTAGTCCACCGTTCCCGGAGGCAACAAAACCTGGGAGACGCCGGCAGCCCAGGCTGTGCGTAACATCGTCCCCAGATTGCCAGGATCGCGGATACCATCGGGGACCAACGTGAATGGAGCCGCAGCGTCACAATGCAAGTCGGGGATTGGCAACACAACGAGGATGCCCTGTGGCGTTTCCGTGTCAGCCAAAGCCTGCATCACGTCCTCGGACACTTCCCAACATGCATTCGTCCGTTCCACACAACCAGTGACGAGGTCATGACCAGATGCACTCTCGACAAATGCGGCGGTGTAAAACACTTCGTGGATGGGCAGATCTGCGGCGAGGATTTCCTGAACCAGGCGCAGCCCTTCGGCAACGAACAAGCCTTCATGATAGCGACGGCGAGTGCTACGCTCAAGCGTCTGCACTCGCCGCACACGTTCACTCTTCAGACTGACGATCTTGCCCATCGTCTGTAGTATGGATATGGGGACTCCCCCTCTACTTTATTTTATCTTAAATCAGTTTATGGGATACGAATAGCCTGTCCAACGTAAATGAGAGAAGGATCAGCAATCCCGTTGTACTCCGCAAGATAGTACTGGCTGTAATTGTACTTCAATGCAATGCGGAACAGATTCTCGCCAGGCTGCACGATATGGACTTTCTCCCCACCCGGCCCGGGTGCCGGAGCTGGCGTCCCACCATCGGTTCCACCAGGGATGGTCAGTACCTGCCCAACGTAGATCAACGCGGCATTCGTAATCCCGTTAGCTTTCGCAATAGCATCAACCGACGTGCCGTAGCGCAATGCGATGCGGAACAGATTTTCGCCGGCCTGCACCACGTGCTTACCAGGCGTGCTCGTGGTCACGGGCTCAGCCGTGGCTTCCGGCGTGGACTCAGCCTCATCCCCACCGACCACCACGGGCAGCACCACCTCAGTCGTCTCTTCAACAACCTCGGTTGCCTCAGGGGTAGGCGCTTCTGTAGCTTCCTCAACAGGTGCAACAGTAGTAGGTTCCTCAGTTACCGGTTCAACCACAACAGGGGTTGGGTTTGCTCCGGCTTCTTCCACCATCTTAGCCGACTCGTCTATCTCGGCCGACTCATCCTCTGCCTGGATATCTGCCAGCGGAGGTGTAGCAGACTTCTTGCATCCGGCTAACATAAGGGAAAACAACACAAGAATGGCCAACATCACAGAAATTGATTTGCGACTCATAGGGAATCTCCTTTTCTGTTGAATTCACAGATATTATACACGTTAATCTGTTTTGCAACAAGGCCTTGCGAACCTTTGTAAGAATTATACTATTAAAATCACAAAAAGTAAAAAAGAGCTTGACGATAAACGCACCCAAGATATAATAGCTGGCTGATACAGTGCGGTAACCACGCACGGAATGTAGGTAGCATGCTATTTGAGGAGAGAACATGATCGACGCAAATGAGTTACGCAAAGGGACAACATTTATTCTGGACGGAGAGCTGTACCAGGTTTTAGAGTACCAACACTACAAACCGGGCCGGGGAAACGCCATCATCCGCACGAAAATTCGCAATTTGCGCACCGGATCCAGCATCCCGCGCAACTTCCTCTCGGGCGATCGCTTCGAGGAAGCCCCCGTAGAACGCCGCACTGTGCAGTATCTTTACGATGATATCGATGCTTTTTACTTTATGGACACACAAACTTATGATCAGGTTCGTATGAACGCCGACATGGTCGGTGAACGAGCCGGGTTCCTGAAAGAAGGCATGGAAGTCACGCTCACCGTCCTTGAGAGCGAAGTCCTGGATATAGAGTTGCCCGCTTCTATCGAATTGGAAGTCGTTGAGTCGGAATTGGCTGTCGCCGGAGATACAGCCACAGGCGCGAGCAAGACGGTCGAATGTGAAACCGGTCTGAAGGTCAACGTACCGTTATTCATCAATGTGGGCGACACAATCCGCGTCGACACCCGCAGTGGGGACTATCTCACCCGCGTCTAGCCCTGTGCCGGTGCCCTGATCGGCTCTGGTCCCCACACAACAGCTAGGTTCTCGTGCGGTGCGCTCCTGAGCGTACCGCACATTTTTTAGGAAATCAAGGAACCCTTGCGAAGGT
>JBJYXQ010000109.1:0-2336 GCA_046260035.1 Anaerolineae bacterium | reverse complement strand
GTGCGTTGCAACGCCGCAAGATTGCTGTCGAGGTGTGTAATGAGTGCCTGTGCCGTCAACGCCGCTGCCGCCGAGGACAACCAGGCAAGTAATTCGTGCGTAAAAGTACGCCCGACGACGGCGGCAAGTTGGAGCGTCCGCCGTGCTTCCTCCATCAGTTGGTCGATGCGCGCCATAATGAGACCCTGCAGAGAATCTGGGACGGCACGCATATCGATCTCACGATCCAGCCGCCACCCACTATCTTCGGGAACAATGACCCCTTGATCGATGAGGGAGCGGATGATTTCTTCGATGTAAAACGGGTTACCTTCGGCGCGGGAAACCAGATGCGCTAACGGCGGAGGGAGTTCTTCCAGCGCAAGCAGATTGCAGACCAGTTCTTGATCCTGCCCGGCCTGTAAATCCAAAGGCTTAAGCAAAAGTTCGATGTAGCGGTGTGGATAATCACGGGCTGCCAAAATTCCAAGATCGCAACAGCCATGGTCACGGACAGGCCGGTAAAGCATCACGATGAGTAAAGGGACACGGTCAGTGAGGGCAAAACAGCGTTCCAACAGCAGCAATGACGAGGAATCGGCCCAATGCAGGTCATCGAAGACAAGGATCAACGGTTGCTCCATAGCAGTCCGTTCGATCAAGGCCGTGATCGCGCGTAGCATTTGCCGCTGCAATGCCTCCCCGGAGAGATAGGCTACACGCTCGGCTTCGGGTCCGCTGAGCGGTAAATTGATGAAATGGGCCAGATAGGGCTGCACATCGTCGACGCTATTGGACGGGAAGAGATATGCGATGTAGCGGCGTAACTTTTCACGGATGTCGAACTCATTATCGGTATCGAGGACACCCAGGAAAGCGTGAATCACGTCGGTGAAGGCCGAGTAACTGACATGTTGGGTATAGGCCAGACAACGCCCTTCCACCCAAGTAAGCGCGATTTCATCCATAACATTCGCGTGCATTTCGGCGACCATGCGACTCTTGCCCAATCCGGCGTCGCCGATGAGTGAAAGGATGCCACCACGCCCGGTAAACAGATCGGCGACCAAACGGCGCAACTTGGTCTGCTCCTCAGCGCGGCCTACCAACGTAGAACGCAGCCCACGAATGCCACGTACCGGCTCGGGCTGCGCTCGCCGCCCCACAATCGTGAAGGTAGGCACCGCTTTGCGCTTCCCCTTCAACTGCACTTCGCCCCGGTCGGCCACCTCGAAGAAGGGGCGTACTTTGCGCTGCACGTAGCTGGCGAGTAAGACTTCCCCAACCTGCGCCGCGCTCATCAAGCGTGCTGCCAGGTTGACCTCGTCACCCATCACGGTGTACTCGCGGCGCGTCGCTCCACCCACATGCCCGGCAAAGACCATGCCGGTACTCACAGCAATGCGCTGCTGGGCCCAGGGGACTGCCTCTTCCAATGCATGCTGCATATCAAGGGCAGTACGGACAGCACGCTCGGGGTCGTCCTCGTGCGCGACCGGCGCACCAAAGAGCGCCATCAACCTGTCACCGCGATCGCACAGATCGATTTTATTCACAACACCGCCATAACGCTCAACGACCTCATCCATCGTGATGAAATAGTCATTCAAGGCATGCGCAATTTTGTCCTCGTGACCCGGTCCCAGACGTTCAACCAAGTTGCTCGCGCCAGTGAAGTTGGCGAAGAGAATGGCCACCAGGCGATGTTCACCGCTATCTCCATAATAAGAGTTTCGGGCGTCCTGACCATCATTTGCAGGCAGTAAGCGCGCGAGTAGTCCCGGTGGCAGGTAGGGTGTGAGGCGTTCCAGCGCAGTCGTAGTCTGATACAAGGCTTCTGCTGGAGAAGCAGTCGAAGGAAGAGAAAACGAGGGGGTGAGTGCAGGATAGATAGAAGTAAAAGGGGTCAGCGTTTCAAGGAGATAGTAACCGGGCGGACCAGAGCTGAAGGTGTACCCAAGTTGTGTCTGCACCTGCGCGTGGACAGTGGAACTGACAAGAATTTGCCCAGCGACGGCGGCGCTTTCGGCCATCGCGGTAGCATTGACCGTTGCGCCGGTAACGACGAACTCCCGCTTGGCGGGAGTCCCCACCCGTGCAGCAAAAAACGGTCCAGCGTGCAGGCCAATTTTCATTTGCAGGGGGAACGTCCCCAGGCTGGTTTCGACTTGACGGAACTCTGCGATCGCCTGTTGCATCGCCCACGCCGCGTGCAGAGCATTAACACTACCGGGCGTCCTTGGGCCATCAGGGAAATACGCCAGCAGCGCGTCACCTCCAAATTTAAACAGGTCACCGCCATAGGTGAACAGCACGTCCAACATCGCACTGAAGTAATGGTTGACCAAAGCGACGAT
>JBJYXQ010000108.1:1864-3151 GCA_046260035.1 Anaerolineae bacterium | reverse complement strand
GAACGTGCCCGGTGATGGCTTCTTTAAAAACTTGTGGTTTGAATGGCATAGTGTTCTCCTTTCGGCTCAGACCTGTCAGGTTTCAGAAAACCTGTCAGGTCTAATTTGTTTCGGGTTTACCACTCCGCCGGCGGGTGGAAGCCTGCGTCTTCTTCGTACAGCGCGCGGATGGCGGCGAAGTCATCTGCCAGAGTCAGCGCGGCGACCCGATCCATCAGCGCGTAGACCGGCTCCACTTGCTCCGGCGCAAGCTCGACCAGGTAGCCCCAACCCCCGTCCCACGGCAGGATTTCGACTTTGCTGAACGCGAGGAAGTCACGCAGCAGGTCGCCGCGCACGAACTCGATGCCGTGCCACTCGAAGATGCCGAAGTCGTCGGGATTGGCCTTGCCGTTGCGGCAGAGCTGCCACGCATCCCCACCGACGATGAAACGGTCGCGCGGCGTGTCCAGCGGGTCGAAGTCGGGCTTGAGGGCGTCGAACATCAGTTTGTCGAGTTGGGCATCTACCAGGATCCACCGCGCTTGCTCTGCGCTCCAGTACTCGCAGGCCCAATGATCCTCGTAGTGGCCGGGGATGAAGTACGTGCCGAAGCCGCAACGCGCCCGCGCTGGGACGCCCTGGTGGCGCAGGATTGCCGTGAGCATCACGGAGAAGTCGCGGCAGTTGCCGACGAGTTTGCGCTCGTTGGGCCGCGCTTCGGTGAGTGGGCGATCGTCCAGTTCCAGGATGCGCGCCAGTTGCTTGTCCACGTAGCGCAGGTTTACCTCGGCCTTGCGCTCGTCCGTGAGCTTTAAACCGTAGGCTTCCGCCCAAAAGATGTGGACCATTACCCCTTGCAGGGTCTTCACCAGGGATGGAATGTCAGTGGGCAGGCCATTGAATAGGTGGGCGTAAGGACCGGGATCGGTCATCGGGCCGGGTTGGGCATAGTACGTCAAAACATCATTTTTCATCGTTCGAGTCTCCTTGTTTATAGTCTAAAGTCGAAGGTCCAAAGTCAGAGAGGTATCCAGGAGCTATATGGTGTTCGCAGCCCTTTTGTGACAGGATTAGGCATCCGGATGGATGGCAAATTGATCGTTCTCTTTATCCCTGCCAATACGTTTGCTCAATCCCTTCTTGATCCAGGTACGCTGCCAACCGGCCAATGTGATATTGCCCGTGAAGTAGCCCGTACATCAGGCGATGATAAACGTTTCGGAAATCGCTCTCATCATAATGGTCGGACCCACTCAATTCATCGACTGTCATCGCATCAAGAACTTCATCGATATAGGCCTGGGT
>JBJYXQ010000108.1:0-1764 GCA_046260035.1 Anaerolineae bacterium | reverse complement strand
TACATCGCAAGTGTGGTGTGATATTGGTGTTTCAGTTCAGCAACGATGGGATCCATTACTATGCTCCTTCAAATGTTATCTCTGAGGTTGCCCGCACTTCGATCTGTTTGGCGCTCAATTTCTCATTCCAATCCACGATCAGGTCGGCGGCTTTTTTGCTGAAGCTGCTGTGCCCATCTTTGACCAGGATCACGTTGTATCCCAATTTCCGTGCCCCTATACAGGTGGCCCTCACGCATCCATGTGTGACGAGGCCTGTAACGACGACGGTGGTGACGTGGCGCGCCCGCAAGATTTCGTCCAGTGGGGTATCCTCGAAGGCGTTGCCATGCAGTTTGTGAATGATAGTGTCGGCGCGCAAGGGGTGAAGCTGAGAATGGAGTTGCCACTCCGCCGAGCCTTTCACCAAATGTTTGGCGGCCGAGTGCTGCACGTAGATCACCGGGACGTCGTTCAGATGCGCGCGGTCAACGAGCGTGGTGATGTTTTCGAGCAGTGCGTCCGCCTTGTAGATTGGCGTGGACTTTTCGAAAAGTCCCTGCTGCACGTCGATGACGAGCAAAGCGATATTCTGTGTTGACGGTGAATTTTCTGATGTTCCCATTGTGAAATCCTTTCCTCCAAGAGGTCTAAAGTTCAAGGTCGAAAGTCAGAGTGTCGGATAGTCGTCAGTCGCGTAGTCGGGGCGAATAACCAGGATTTTCAGGTGCGATGACCCGAATGTCAGACTATATGACGGTGAGACTCTTTTCATTGCAATGCCTGCTCCATGTGGTTGGCTGCTGCTGCGTCTTTGTCGTGTGCCTGGCGGACAATCTCTGCCATTGTGCGACGCTTGGCGGGGTCGGCCATCGCACGGAAGGCGTCGGGGTTGCCGATGCCGCCCGCCAAGTCCCAAAGTTGCCACATCAGATCGTGTTCGGCGGCATAGCAGGCGGCGGCGTGGAGGACGTGTTCGGTTGTACCCGGCTTGCCTGGTCCGGCGGCGAAGTGCTCGGCGATTTCCGCCAGGAAGACGGAGCCGTACCAGCGCGCCTCGGCGACTGTGCTAATGGCGTCTTCGTGGATGCGATGATGCGCACGCAGCGTGGCTTCGTCGTCGGCGGGCCATTCGGCGTCGCGCAGCAGGTGGTCGGCCCAGGCGTCGTAGGCGGCCAGCCCGTTGTGACGGTTCTTGTACCATTCCGGCGCATTCGGTTCGGGGCGCACCATCGGCGTGCGCGTGACCTTGATCAACCAGCGTAGCGCGTCGCGGCTGACTTCCGACAGCGACGGCTTGGTGGGGAGCTTTTCGCCGATGACGAGCAGATTCTCGGTATCCTTGAACCAGTCACGCTTGCGGAAATAGCCGGATGATTCAAATTCGACGCCTGCATTGAACTCCGGGGAGTTCTGGAAGAAGCTCCAGCCGATGAGGACGTCGCCACCCTCATCGTAGCCGGTGATGATCGACGGCTCCGGCGGGCCGATGACACCGTAGCCCAGGATGGGCATGCCCCGGTCGATGCTCCCGATGATGCGCTGGCGGAACACGGTTTCGTTGTCGCGGCCTTCCTCTTTCATCACCGCCTCGTAAGCGTAACCGATAGCCTCGAAGACGCGGTGCTCAACTGCGCCAGGGTTGTCGGACATGTAAAACAGCGCGACGTTGTCGCCGTGCCAGCCCTCTTTCCACGAGAGGAAGGCGGCTGCGCCGGACACGCCGACCAGGAACGAATAGGTGCAGAAGACCTTGGGGGCTTTGCCGCAGGTTGGGCAGTGCTT
>JBJYXQ010000107.1:6918-12104 GCA_046260035.1 Anaerolineae bacterium | reverse complement strand
GACAATAAAAAGAACCGGGCTATAATGATTTGTAGCACGATAACTTGCCTGAACCATTTTTCATTTTGCATGAGACAGAAACCTTGTGCCGGTTGGCGTGGATGTTTCACAACCTTCGCGAGGTTGGTTATTAAGGAGGGGGTACCTCATGGAATCGATCGAAAACTTGCCTTTTGAAGCCGCTATGGCCGAGTTAGAGTCTGTCGTTGAGAAGCTAGAGGATGGGACACTCGATCTGCAACAAACGGTCCTTCTCTATGAGCGTGGGCGCGCGTTGGCAGCGCGCTGCCAGAGCCTCTTGGATGCGACCGAGTTGCACATCCGACAACTTGTTCCCGATGAAGCCGGTGGGCACACCTCCGTTCCCTTTGATGCCGGAACGTCATAGCCGGAACTTGCGTTATCTGAACGACTACGCGACTCATGACTATCTGACTGTCTCTTAAGGAGGCCAGGCCTATGGGATTTGAATTCTTATCCTCTCTCTTGACCGCGATTCCCGGTACAGTGGTCTATCATTTGTTGGTCCTGCTCGGTCTGTTGTCGGCTGCGGGCATTGTGCTGACCGAATGGCGGCACACGCACAGCGATGAATTAAAGCCTTATCTCACAGCCGTGGGTGGCGTGATGGCAATTCACTTGGTATCCGCGGTGCTGGCCCCATTCCATGTGAACACCGATTCCGTGATTACGATTGTCAGCGCCCCATTTCTGTACGCTGGTGAGCTGCTCTCGGTCTTGTTGCTGGTATGGGCATTCGGATGGCGAATCTGGGAGCGACGAAGGCGTGATCTCCTGGTAGCGCTGTTGGCGGGGTGGGTAGCCTTGCTTGTGATCGCTTCGCTGCTCTGGTATATGGATGCCTTTAACAGACCTTTGAACTACAGTACGCATTCGTGGCAGGTTCCGATGTGGTATGCACTCTCGGCTGTGGCTGCCTTTGGAGGCGCGGCCATTTTCTTCGGAGCCAAGAGCCGCGGCGACGTCGTGCGAGCGGGATTCATCTTGCTTTTGCTGGGCCTAGGGGCCGTTCTGGGATTGTTGGGGTCGCCTGTTCTCGGCTTGCCGTTGGCTATTGGTGAGGGCCTGGGGCGACTGTGTATGCTGGTGGCATATCCTCTCTTTGCACTGTTGCTCTACCGCTCGGTACTGTCGGATCTGGCTTCCTACCGGCAGGACTTGCACGATTTGAGCGAAGAGGCGCTGCGTCAGAGCCAGGAGTTGCTGTTTCTTATCGAAGCGACGCGCTCTATCGGCGAGCAGCTTGATCTGCGTGGTATGTTGGGGCAGGTGGTTGACAGCGTTGCTATGGCGCTGCGTGCTGACGCGGTTGCCATTTTGCTGACCGACGAAAACGACCCCGACATCCTGCACCTGGTGGCGCTTTATCGTGTCCTCGGCGCCAAAACCGAAGTTCCGCAAGAGATCGCGCTGAACGATTACCCGAATCTTAAATTCGCCCTGCGTAAACAGCCACTGCTTTTTGGCCCGGAAGAGGAGATCGTGCAACTGCGTACCCTTTTCGAGCTACTCGGTGTCGCGGAAAAAGGCCCACTACTTATCCAGCCCTTGACGCGCCAGGAGCGGGTGATGGGTGTCCTCGTGGCATACAATGCGCCGTCGAAACCGCAATTCACGTCGGAGCAGGAGTTGCTGGCGACCACGATTGCGGTGCAAATCGCCGGCGCAGTGGAGAACAACCGGTTGTACGGTGCGCTGGCGGCAAAGGCGCAGGAGTTGAGCCAGTTGCTCAAGGTGCGTGAAGCCGAACTGAGTCGTGAAGAAGCTATCCTGGAAAGCATGGCCGAAGGTATCCTTGTCTCCGACGCTGAGGGACGCTTTATCCTCCTGAATCAGGCTGCTGAGCGTATCCTGGAAGTCCGGCGCGAGGATGTGCTCCGGAAACCGGTGAAGGATATTTTGTCTTTGCCGACGCTTCAAAGCGAGCTTGACCCTGAATCTCTTGTGAGTCTGGACCAACATTTTGAGACCACATTTACTCTGGGCGACCGGCATATTCGCGTCAGCGCCGCACCCGTGCTTTTGAAAAACACCGAGCGTCTGGGCGTGGTCGCTATCTTACAGGACATCACGCGGGAGTATCTGGCCGAGCGGTCGAAGCGCGAGTTTGTCGACAGCATTTCCCACGAGCTGCGCACGCCACTCACCGCGATCAAAGGGTACACCGAGGTGATGCTCTCCGGAATGGTAGGAGAATTGCCCGTGTCATACCAGCAATTCCTGGGTGTGATCCGTGAAAACACCACCCGTATGGCTTCGATGACCGACAACATCATCTCTGTAGCGGAGATCGAAAAGGGGCATGTGGGGTTGAATTACCAGAAAGCAGAAGTCCCCGTGCTGGCAGAGGAGGTCGTCAACCGTTACCGCGAGCGCATCGAGGAGCGATTGCTCACTGTAGATTTGGACATGCCCGATGATTTGCCAAGGGTAGAAGCTGATCCTAATCGACTGCGGCTTATTTTTGACAATCTGTTGAGCAACGCCATTAAATTTACCTATCCCGATGGCCAGATTACCGTCGGGGCCCGCGCGATTTACGGCACGCTTGGCCAACCTACTTACTTCTCGATTTGGATCTCCGACACCGGCATCGGAATCCCGCTGGACGAGCAGGCGCTCATCTGGCAGCGTTTCCACCGGGTTGAGAATCCCCTGAGCCTAGAGGCTGGCGGTCTGGGCATCGGGCTGACCATCGTCAAGGCCTTGGTCGAGGCGCATGGTGGGCGAGTCTGGGTCGACAGCGCGCCTGAACGGGGCAGCACATTCACCGTGTTGCTGCCTATCGCGCGCAGTCAGGGCCCCGAGGTTATCGTATGAGCGCACGCTATGTGAGCCTGCGACGCCAGGATGGGACGGCACTGCCGCTGCGGGCACGCCTCTGTGATACGTTCCTCTGCCGTCTGCGTGGTCTCACCTTTCGACGCTCCTGGCCTCAAGATGAAGGCCTGTTGTTCGTCGAAAGTGCGGAGAGTCGCGTGGCGACATCGATCCACATGTTCTTCGTCTTCTTTTCCATCGGCGTAGTCTGGTTGGCAGCGGATGGCACGGTGGTGGATGCAAAGCTGGCGAAGCCATTTCGCCCTTACTATGCGCCGGCTGCGCCTGCCAAGTATTACCTTGAAGGGACACCGGATTTGTTGTCGTGGGTGCATGTCGGCGAACGCCTCACGATTGAGCCGTCAGGCTAGAAATCCTGGCGAAGGTCCGTGGGCTTTCTTCATGAAAAATAGTCGCAGGCGGCGAAGAAATTGCGTGGAGTGCGCATATTCCCCACCTTCGCCAGGACGGCTGTTCTGCGCGTTGGTGTTTCTGTCACTGCTTGCCACATTGGGTATTGTCTCACCCGTGGTGGCGGATGGTATTCCCGTCTACGTCGTGCAGCCCGGCGACACATTGGCGTCTATTGCGGTGCGTTTCGGCACCGACACAGCGACCTTGCAACACCTCAATGCGCTTCAGGATCCACGCCTCCTCTATCCCGGACAGACATTGCAGCTACCCGTACAACCGGGGACCGCGGCGCTCTCCTGGACGCCGTATTTCACAATGTTGGGGGACTCGCTGGATGCCCTGGCGCAATCGGCGGGATTGGCGTGGGAAGAGGTCGCACTTGGCAACTACCTTCTCAATCCCGACCTGTTGCGGGTAGGGCAGACGCTCTATCTCCCAGAGGCCACTCCCGCGCGTGTCATCGCTGCAGTGTCGGCTGACGACACCCGGCTGGCGATGGCGTTGCGTTACGATTTGCCCTACGGAGCGGCGCTGCGCCTGAATCCGCAGCCCCTTTATGCCGGCGCGCTCTTCTTGCGGCCCGGTGACGGTGCCTCGCCACGCCTGCCCTATCCCATCGTAGCTTTGAACATGACCGCGCAGCCTGTTACTCGTGGTCAGACCGCGGCACTCGTCCTCGAAACCGCAATACCCTCCGCATGTACGATCACCTTTCAGGACGTGACCGAATCGTGCTACACGAATAATGCTGATTATGCGACCGACCTCTATGCCTTCGTCGGAGTGCCGCCACTGCTGGATCCCGGCGCTTACGATGTGACGCTGCACGTCCAGACGGAGGATCGCGCGGTGGATGTGGCATTGCCTCTCGTTGTCTCCTCTGGTCGATATGATTACGAGCGCCTCGATCTTCCCGCGGACCGGCAAGTGCTGCTCGATCCGGCGCTCTCAGAACACGAGCGTGTCAAGATAGCGTCGCTGCGTGGGGTGCGTTCGGCGGAAAGATTGTGGGAATTCCCCTTCCAGTATCCTGTGCAAGGTGCTGTCACGTCCTACTACGGCTCGCGGCGGTCGTATGGCTATGGCTTTGGCAGCTACCACGCGGGCACCGACTTCCGCGTTGAGATCGGCGACCCGGTCCACGCGCCCGCTTCCGGCGTCGTGATCCTGGCAGAACCGTTGGTCGTGCGCGGTAGAGCGATCCTGATCGATCACGGCTGGGGCATTGTCACCGGTTACTGGCACCTCTCGCGCATCGACGTGACGGTGGGGCAGTCCGTGACTCAGGGAGAGATCATCGGCGCTGTCGGCAACACCGGCCTTTCCACCGGCCCGCATCTGCATTGGGAGCTATGGGTCAATGGGACGTCGGTCAGTGCCTTACAGTGGGTATACGGGCTGTCGGAAGCGGAGTTGTCAACAGACTGAACGTACTGCTTACTTTCTAATGCTGCTCAGAGGGGATCGCCAGATCCCCGACTTTTGCACATAGCCGGGGATCTGGCGATCCCCTTGAAGCTGTAAACTAGGGAGGGAAGGATGCCGTTGCCGAGATTGGTTGATTATCGCCGTGAAGGCTGGGACATCCACTATTTCGAGCGCGTAGACTCGACAAATACCGCGCTGTTGGAAGCAGGGCGGCAGGGCGCGGATGAGGGGCTGGTGTACATCACCGATGAACAGACGGCGGGCCGTGGGCGTTTGGATCGCCGTTGGGTCGCGCCGCCGGGAACGTGTCTGCTGCTGTCGCTGCTTTTTCGCCCGCCAGAGCCTTTCACCTACTACGCGCCGCGCCACACCATGTTCTGTGGCATGGCGATGGCCGATGCCGTGGAGACGGTGTCCGGTGTCACCGTGCAGCTCAAGTGGCCCAACGACCTCATCCTCACGCAAGGAGACACGTGGCGCAAGGTCGCCGGAATGCTCAGCGA
>JBJYXQ010000107.1:2088-6818 GCA_046260035.1 Anaerolineae bacterium | reverse complement strand
CCCGATGGCAGCCGCCAGTCTTTCTCTGTCGGCGACGTGAGTCTGCGCATTTGATTTCTGTCTATGTAGGCTATAATCGGAGTTGTCGGTAGATTTCGAGCGTGGTAACCATTGCTTGACTATCCGACTAAAGACTATCCGACTATTGTTGAGGAGTAGATAATGCGTTATGTGGTGATTTCTGATATCCATGGTAATTTCCCTGCGCTTCAAACGGTGCTGATGGACGCACAACCCTTTGATGCGATCCTTTGTCTTGGCGATGTTGTGGGCTATGGGCCCAACCCTAACGAATGCGTGGAGCGCCTTCAGGACTTCCCTTTCACATGCATTGTCGGTAATCACGACTGGGGCGCGATTGGCCGTGCCGATTTGCTCATCTTCAATAATGATGCGCGCCAGGCACTTTATTGGACGCAACAGGAGTTGTCTCCGGAGAACCGCGAATTTCTCTCGAATTTGCCGGTGACCGTGCGGATGGATGAGTTTATGCTGGCGCATGGCAGTCCCCGTGAGCCGATTTGGGAATATCTGGTAGATACGCGTTCAGCCAGGGATAATTTCACCATGTTTGATTTTCAGATAGCGCTGGTTGGCCATACGCACCTGCCGTTAGCCCTTGAATGGGCGGCTGGGCCTAATCAGGCGAAGATCCTTTTGCCTGATTGGGAAGCGCCATTTTCATTGACCGGACGGCGACTGATCCTCAACCCGGGCAGCGTCGGTCAGCCGCGCGACGGCGATCCGCGTGCCAGTTACGCACTCTTTGATACTGAACCCATGTCTTGGGAATTCAGGCGTGTTCCCTATCCCGTAGAAATCACGCAGGAACGTATGCGCGCCAGAGGACTTCCGCAGCGCCTCATCGACCGTTTGCAGATGGGCCGGTAGGTCGGGTGTCTCGCCCGATCGTGCGACAGCGTGCGATAACGTGCAATCGCATGGAACTTTGATGCGCGGTCCGACGTCTTGACTGTAGACTGAAATGAGGAGGGAATTTATGAAGTACAAATTGGCTGTTATAAGTTTGGTATTAATTCTCATCGTGACCGGTTGTGCGATGAAGAGCGCCCCGGCCACGCCTCAGTTCGCGGAAGCACCCCGTGAAGAGATGGCGTTCGAAAGTGAATCCGGTGCTACCACCAGCAGTGTGGCCTACGACGCGGATGCCGTCAACCTCCAGGCCGCAGAACCGACGAAGATGATTATCTACAACGCCGAACTATCTCTGGTGGTCAGGGATTCCAGCGTCGCTGAGGAAGAGATCACCAATATGGTCGAGGGATTGGACGGCTACGTCAGCAATTCCAGCAGCTACTCCTACAGCGGCGGCCTGCGGCGCATCACACTCACGCTGCGCCTGCCCGCCGAGAAATTCAATGAGGCGATGTCCACACTGCGCAACATGGCGATGGAAGTCACCCAGGAGACCATCGGTTCGCAGGACGTGACCCAGGAGTACGTCGATCTGGCATCCCGTTTGCGCGCCTTGGAGGCCAAGGCCGATCGCCTGGAAGAGCTGATGAAGCAGGCCGAGGACACCGAAGCCGTCCTCGCGGTCTACGAGCAGTTGAGCCAGACGCAGATCGAGATCGAGCAGACGAAGGGCCGCATGCAATACCTGGAACGTTCCGCCGCGATGGCCACGATCACCGTCACCCTCACACCAGACGAGCTTTCTCAGCCGATTGAGGTGGCCGGGTGGCGACCTGGCGGTGTTGCGAAAGAATCCTTTCAGGCGCTGATCAAAGCCTTCCAGTGGTTGATCAATGCCCTGATCCGCATCATCATCCTCGTTCTCCCGGTGATGCTCTTCATCGGTGGATTGCTCTACCTGGTCATCAAAGTTCTGGGAATGATCTTCGGGCGCCGCAAGCGCGCGTCAAAGACGCCGCCCACACCGCCTGATGCAGAAGCATAATCTCATTTAAGAAAGACCCCCGATTTTTGAATAAATCGGGGGTCTTTGTTTTACCCTTGCTCGCTGTGGCCGGTCTTCGACCGAGCGTCTCTAGATTAGCCGACCTGATAATTAGGTGGTTCTTTCGTTATGATGACGTGATGCGGGTGGCTTTCGATCAACCCGGCGTTGGTGATACGCGTGAACTGTACCTTTTTCTGCAAGTCTTCCAGACTGGCCGCGCCCGCATAACCTAACCCGGCACGCAGGCCGCCGACCAGTTGGTAGATGTAGTCGTGCAGCGGCCCTTTGTAGGGCACGCGCCCCTCGACGCCTTCAGGGACGAGCTTGCCGCTGCCGCCCTGGCCTGTGCCGTAGCGGTCGCGTCCATAGCCGCGCATCGCGCCGAGGCTCCCCATCCCGCGATATTCCTTGAAGCGCCGTCCGTCGTAATAGACGACCTCGCCCGGCGCTTCGTCCAATCCGGCGAGCATGCTGCCCAACATGACCACGTGCGCGCCCGCCGCCAGCGCTTTGACGATGTCCCCGCTGTACTTGATGCCGCCATCCGCGATAATGGACACGCCGTAGGGTTTCGCCGCCAGCGCGCACGCGTGGATGGCGCTGAGTTGTGGCATCCCGGCCCCAGCGATGATGCGCGTCGTGCAGATCGATCCCGCGCCCACGCCGACCTTGACCACGCTGGCCCCGGCCTTGATGAGTGCCTCAGTCCCCTCTGCCGTCACCACGTTCCCGGCGATGATGGGGAGGTCGGGCCAGTTGTGGCGGATGCGCTCGATAGCGCGAATCACCCCCGCCGAATGCCCGTGCGCCGTGTCGATCACGACGACATCCAGCCCCAACGGAACCATCAGGCCCAGCCGCTCCTCCAGATCCGCGCCAACGCCCACGGCGGCTCCGACGACCAAGCGTCCTTGGGTATCCTTCGCCGCGTTCGGGAAGTCCTGCGCCTTCTGGATGTCCTTGACCGTAATCAGCCCTTTGAGGACGCCCTCCGCGTCCACCAAAGGCAATTTCTCGATGCGATGTTTGTGCAGGATGCGCTTGGCCTCATCTAACGTGATGCCGATCGGCGCGGTGATGATCGTTTCCGCCGTCATAAACGCCGTCACCGGCTGGCTGAAGTCCTTCTCATCCACAAAACGAAAGTCGCGGTTGGTGATGATGCCGACCAGATGGTTGTCCTCGTCCATAATCGGCACGCCGCTGATGTGATACGTGGACATAATCTGTTCTGCATCGCCAAGCAGTGCCGTTGTCTGCAACGTGATGGGATCGACGATCATCCCAGATTGCGATCGCTTGACCTTGGCGACTTCGGCAGCTTGGTCTTCCGGCGAAAGGTTGCGATGGATGATGCCGAGACCGCCCTCTCGCGCCAGCGCAATCGCCAGCGGCGCTTCGGTGACGGTATCCATTGCTGCTGAAAGGATGGGGATGCTCAGCGTGATGTCCGGTGTCAGCGCCGTGCTGACGTCGGTTTGATCGGGCAATACCTCAGTATACCCCGGCACGATGAGGACATCGTCGAACGTTAACGCTTCGAACTTCTTGAAAATTGCTTCATTCATCGCATAAATCTCCTTCATTCGCTGGTCGCCTGATGCCCGGGGAAGCTATCTTGGGCTGGGGCTGGATGAGTATAAATTTGATCTATGATACCAGAACCGCGATGGAGTGCAACTGTACGCTGTAAACGCAAGTGAAACGCATCTCCTTGGCTAATCAGCACTTTGACGTACAATGTAAAAATAAGGTCAGCGATAGCGACCTAAAAATCACTTACACAGGAAGGAATACTCATGGATTCAATTCTTGGACACATTGTATACACCGGAACTGACGTTCTCGAAAACGTCTACGTCAACATAGATGGCATTGCCATCGCCAGCATCACGGTAGAACCGGCGGGGACGCCGGTAGGCGAATACGCCGTCATCACGCCGGCGTTCATCGACGGGCATAGCCACATCGGGATGGTGCGCGCGGGCGAACCTTCGGCGGAATCGGAGACGAACGAGCGCATGGACGCGATGTTGGCCCACGCCGACGCCCTGGATTCTATCCAGATGGACGACCGTGGTTTCGTGGACTCCATCGAGTCGGGCGTGTTGTACTCATGCGTGGTGCCCGGCAGTGGCAACATCATCGGTGGCAATTCTGCCGTCATCCGTAACTATGGTAGGAACACCAATGCCGCACTCATCCGTCGCGCGGGGATCAAGGCCGCTTTTGGCTACAATCCGATGTCTACCCGCGAGTGGAAGGGCACGCGCCCCTTCACCCGGATGGGCGCGCTGGCGATTCTTCGGGCGAAGCTGCACGATGTGCGGCAGAAGATGGCGAAAGAAAAAGCCAAAGAGGATGCGGAAGTCACCTATACCGCCGAAGAGCTGATCCTCAAGTCGTTGTTGGAAGGCGAGGATCGCCTGCGCGTCCACGTCCACAAGAGCGACGATATTGCGGCTTTGCTGCGCTTCGTGGATGAGTTTGGGTTGAAAGTCACCGTGGAACACACCTGCGACGTGCACGAAGTGGAGATTTACCGCGAACTCAAGGCCCGTGGTATCCCCGTCATCTACGGGCCGATGGACTCGCTGGCATACAAGGTCGAACTGAAGCACGAAAACTGGCGCAACATCAAGTACTTGATCGAGTCCGGTGTGGAGTTCGGCCTGATGACCGACCATCCGGTGATCCTACAGAAGATGCTGTTCTTCGAGTTGCGCTGGTTCCTGCGAATGGGCTTTAGCAAGCAGCAGGCGCTGGAGATCATCACCCGCAAGAATGCGGAAATCCTCGGCGTCGC
>JBJYXQ010000107.1:0-1988 GCA_046260035.1 Anaerolineae bacterium | reverse complement strand
CCATCAGCGCCAGCGGATCGTTGCCCGCGATGCTGAACGGCTTCTCGCCCACGTCCGGCAGCCACGCCATCACGTACTGTCCCGGTTGCGCCTTAGGTAAGGGCTTGTTGAAGATGAGCGTCTTCGTGCGGTAGTTCTCTGTGTGGATTTCGGTAATGGTAAAGGTTTGGTGCATAGCGACGTCCTTGTTGTGATGTGAAACATCATGCGTGATACGTGAACGGATTTCACGCATCACGCATCACGAGCGCCAAGCTATACCTCGTATAGCGTCCAAATTCCTGTATCCTTCCTTCTCCATAAACGTCGCCAACTCCGCGGCGATGTCGCCCAGCGCCTCGACGCCGCGCGTCCACACCGCCGATCCAATGCCGACGGCGCTCGCGCCCGCCATCAGCATCTCCGCCGCATCGCGCCCGGAGGTGACGCCGCCCGTCCCGATGATAGGGACGCGTACTGTGCGGGCGATTTCGTAGACGCAGCGTAGCGCGATCGGCTTGAGCGCCGGCCCGGAGACGCCGCCGGTGCGGTTGGAGAGCACCGGACGGCCTGCTGAAGCGTCGATGAGCATCCCCGGCATGGTATTGATGGCAGTGATGGCATCGGCACCGGCCTCGACAACGGCAGCGGCGATGCGTCCGATGTTCGGTACATTCGGCGCGAGCTTGACGCTGATAGGAATATCACCAACGTTGCGCTTCACCGCCTCTGTGACGGCTGCCGCACTTTCACACGAGGCCGCGAACGGCGTCCCGAACTCGTCGGCGACGTTGGGGCACGAGATGTTGACCTCGATGCAATGCGGGCGCGCCGCCGCAATGATGCGTGCCACGTCGCCGAATTCTTCTACCGTCCCGGCAAAGATGCTGGCGATGAGTGCTACGCCCAGCGGTTCCAGTCGCGCGCGCGCCTCCGCCAGCATCTTCGCTTCCTCTTCAGCGCCTGGATTGCTCAAGCCGATAGCATTGAGCAGGCCGTGATCCCAGTCTACAGCAACGGGGTTGGGATGCCCGGCGCGGGGTGCTGGCCCACAGCTTTTCGCTGTGACGGCCCCCGCGCCGGCACGTGCTGCGCGTTCCAGCAGGTCGGCGCTTGTCCCGAGGATGCCGGAGGCCAGCACGATGGGATTGCGCACGGTCATACCGAGCAGATCACACGTCAAATCGGGCATTACGCGTCTGTTTTTCCTGCCAGAACTGTGTCAGCATAGACCGTCATCGCCGCGCACATGAAGTCGGCCAGGCCAGGCCGATACTTCTCGTAGAAGGCACGGAACTCCGGGTTTTCTGCATACCCTTGTCCCAGGCCACGGTAGATTTCGGCATTCGCCGGATAGAAGTTCTCGATCCACGCGTGATGCCGGGCGATGAGTGCCTGCACTTCCGGGGATTCCGGAGCGGCATCTGCCAGATCCGCGATGGCGCGTGTGACGGCGTCGCCTTCGTCTTTGACCGCTTGCCATTGTTGCTTGGTCAGCTTGCGAAGTCGCTGTTGGGAGATCTTCACCAGCTCCGGATCGTACATTTCGGCAACCTCGCGGTCGTAGCGTTCTCGCTGTTCAGGGGTGAAACCAGCATAAAGGTCTTCATCTGTCAGTGTCATATCATCCTCCGTCAAACTTGATAGTGTTTTGTCCAGTGTGTCCAGGAGGCGTGTCAGCCGGGTTACCCGACGCTCCAGTTGCATCCGGTGTTGTTGCAAAGCGTGCACCTGATCGAATCCCGGATCGTCCAGGATGCGGCGGATGTCATCCAACGGCACATCTAGCTCCTTGAAGAACAGGATTTGCTGCAAGCGCAGCAGTTCCTGCCGTTCATAAAGCCGGTAGCCCGCCGCGGTGCGAGACGACGGCTTGAGCAGCCCAATGTGGTCGTAGTGGTGGAGCGTGCGCACGCTCACCCCGGCCATTTTTGCCAGTTGGTTCACCGTATAGGCTTTCACGTTTTCCTCCTTGACGCTCTCCAGTATACACTATCACGTAACGTCAG
>JBJYXQ010000106.1:0-1856 GCA_046260035.1 Anaerolineae bacterium | reverse complement strand
CACTAGAGCCGGCGACAAGCAGGCGTTGACCGACGGCGTCTCGGCTGTCCCGCACCACCGGGTTGACGCATGACCTCCTCCATAGATAAAGGAAATCCAATTCTGACAGTCGTCGGCGGCTTCTTACTCGCCGCGGGGATAATTTCACTCGGAGCTACGCTTGGCACATTGTACGCCCTCCGTCTTGATGCAGAAATGCGACAAGGTAACACTGAGAGCGATAACCATACCCAGAAGGAAGAACGGAAAGTGGGGAATTCAGACATGCGCGAAGACCAGTCGTACCCAAACAAGGTCGGGTTGCAGTGGACGATTCTAGATCCCTCACAAAGCAAATCGCTGGAACAAACACAAGCGAGCACTGGTAACCCAGGCCCAAGTGATCAATCCCAAGCGGCAACGATGCCCACACAGCAATATTCCGAGCACAAAGGTGCAGCTCAACTAGCAGAGGAAGCCAGATTAGTAGCACCGACTGATGACCAAAGCCAGCGCAGTACCTTCTCCCAACAACTGCCATCCCTCACCAAAGATCCCCCGAGGAGTTCAGAGAATCGAGTTACGCAAGCACGTAAACGTCTAGAAGAGAAGTTTGAAGAAGTGAGGCGTGCCGACGCTGCCATGCAGGACTACCTGAGGGAACAAGACTTTAGTGAGTTTTCGCCACGAACACGGTTGGCGCTGGAAATTGGCATCCGCTGCTGGAGGAAGCATCAGGGCGGATCATTACAGGACGCGTGTGAACGTAACGAAAGAAATGGCTGGGAGCAGATGCAAGGCAATTTTGGAATGCCGCGAGAAATAGCCGCAGAGGCGAAGGCGCGATGCCGGGAGCGCCATCAAAGTTATTCGTTGCAGGCGGCTTGTATGAGAAATGAGAAAAAGGGATTGGCGGAACTACAAGGGAATTTCAGTATGTCGACGGCCGTTGCCCGCAAGGCGAAAGATTAGTGTGCAGAGCGTCATAGTAGTTTTGCTCTGCAAGCTGCGTGTGTTCGGAATGTTCGGAGGCAACTCAAGTAACGTTGGGTTGGTTGAATGTCAGCAAGGTCTGGCATCCCCTGATGCAAACCTTCCGACGATAGGCGACTGGTGCGCGCGGTTTCTTCTGGCGTCCGCCTAGGGTCGTCAACGGTCGATCGAGCCGCGGAACCTTGGGTTCTGGTCCCCGGCAGAACGCGGACCCTGGCGGTCAGTGTGCCGACCGGCGGTGATCGGCTACAAACAGCCGCTCGGTGTCAGCCCCAAGCGGCAGGATGAGGCGGGAGGGAGTTGAGCCGTGTCTTGGTTGTCCCGTTTCGTCCAGTTGATATCACACAAGATCCCGCGGAATGCGCTCATCCCAGCTCTTGGCGAACACGCGCACATCGCCCTCGTAGGCGTCCAGCGTGGCGCGGATCTGGAAGGCATCGACGGTGGAGGTGAGCACGGTGTGCGTCACCGTGCGCACCTGCCAGCCAGGACGTTCGAAGCTTCGCGTCTGCAGCACTTCGCCGCGCAGCGTATCGCTGCGGTTGTTGCGAAAGCTGTAGGTTTCCTCGACGTCGCGGCCGAAGGCGACACCCGTGTCTTCGAGACGCAGCAAAGGATCATTGTTGACCACGTCGAGCTTCACCTCGTTGGTTGCGAGGTTATAGATCACCTGCCATTCCCGCTTGGCCGGCGCCAGTAGCGTGTGGCGCGGGGTCGGTCCTAGGCGGGGATGGCCCAGCTCGCGCAAATGCGCGTCGTCGGACCTGGGCGGGCGCCGCGGCAGACGCAGCCGGCAGCCGGCCGGATACAACGTCAGCCGGACCGGCCGCGGGCTGGGCCAGGCCAGCGGCCAGTAGGAGCTGGAGATCGCGAGGCGTATCCGG
>JBJYXQ010000105.1:0-3852 GCA_046260035.1 Anaerolineae bacterium | reverse complement strand
ATCTGATACGCCGCCGTCGCTGCGCCCCAGACAAAATCCTGTGGAAAAGTAATTCGGTCTTCAGTCATGATCATTCTCCTCGTCAGTCCGGTAATCAGACAGTCAATCCCAAAACATTGTCATCCCTGCGCCGAAGCGCTCGGTGGGGCGGCGGGTGAAACCGTACTTTTCGTAAAACGGCTCCTTGCCATACGCCGCCATCAAACCGATGATGGTATTGTGGCTCGCGTGCGTGCGGATGTAATCCATCACGCGGTCCATCATCTGCGTGCCAATCCCCTGCCGTTGGTATTCCGGCAGCACGATCACATCCTGGATGTAGTACACCATCCCACTATCGCCGATGATGCGCGCCATCCCTACAAGTTCGCCATCGACAAATGCGCACAGGCAGTACAACGTGTCGGGCAGTGCCCGTTCGATGACGTCTTCCGCGTACACGCCCCACCCTACCGTCGCACGCAATTGGTTATATTGCGCTGCACTAGGCAATTGCTCAACGATGATACAATCGACCATATTCCCTCCAAAACTTATGAGCACACCTTGACTTGATATTCATAGTTCAGACGGCACAGTTCCAACAGTTCTTGTTCGACGCCAGCAGTGGGAACACGCACCCGTCCCTTGTTCCCTTGAATAGCGAACGCCGCCAACGCTTCCTCCGGCATATTGCAAAGCACCTCATCCGGCCCGGAATGGGGATAGCGCGCCAGCAGGAAATCGCGGCAGGCCTGAACATAAGCCGTGGTTTCATCGAGGGTGCAGAGAGCCACGTCTAGCAGCACCCCCTTGCGGATCGTCGCCACGAGCGCCCGGCGCGCCTTATCCGGCCCGAAGTACACCACGTCCTGGTCGTAATCCACATCACGCTCAACGATTTGCGGCTGCAGCGTGGCCTCCAACGCGAGCATCTGCTCCTTGATGCGCTGCGCGCGTTCGAATTCCAATCGTTCCGCACAGGTCGCCACCTCCGTGCGCATATCGGCGACCAAGTCTGCATTGGGACGCGCCAGGAAAGCAAGCGCCGCCCGCACAGCCGCAGCGTAATCGTCCTCGGACACACGCTGCTCGCAGATGCCAGTGCACGCCCCCAAGTGATAACGCAGGCACACACGCGTCGCCAACGGATGGCACGTTCGCAAGCCGAAGCGATCCGCCACGTACGTCAACAGTCCATCGCGCGACTCGCGGGTCAGGTAGGGTCCAAGCCGCTGCTCAACGTCCTTGCCGGCCAGTGCCTTGTTGATGCGCTTTTTGCGATAAGGCAGAAGACGCGGCAGAGATTCGTCGGTCAACACAATGTAGTGGTAGCCGGTGTCCTCGGGCATCAACATCCGGTTGAAGCGCGGATGGTAGTGCTTGATGAGGTTATTTTCGAGCACCAGGCTCTCCATCTCATTGCGAACCAGGATTACGTCGATCGTCGCGATTGCCGCAACGAGTCGGCTCATCCGATAATCGCGGTGCGTCCGACGGCGGCGATTAGGACGAAAGTATGAAGCCAACCGGCGACGTAGATTCTTGGCCTTGCCCACATAGATCACCTGCCGGGCAACGTCACGCATCAGGTAGCAGCCAGACGTCGCTGGGTAGCGCTGAAGATCAAAGTCAAACGGCATAGCCCACATTTTACCTGGGAAGCACAAACGCGCCAACAGCTTACACCAGGATGGTGTTTGCCCTGATGCAGAACCGACATACAATACTGCCGTAATCCTTTGTCAAACACACAAAACAGGAGGATCCCGATGTTCAAATCACGTTGGTTACTGATCGTTTTGCTCATCATATGCACCTTGTTGACCACAGGATGCGGTGGCGCAAAAGGCCCTAGTGCGGATAATCCCTTTCAGGTCGCCTTTATCTACGTCGGCCCGGTGGGCGATCTGGGCTGGAGCTATGCCCACGACCAGGGGCGTCAGGCGCTGGATGCCGCTTTCGACGAGGTCGAAACAAGCTACATCGAACTTGTGGCCGAAGGCCCGGACGCCGAGCGCGTGCTGCGGGACTACGCCGAACAGGGCTACGACATGATCTTCGCCACCTCGTTCGGCTATATGGACTCCGTTCTCGAAGTCGCAGAGACCTATCCCGACATATACTTCGAACACTGCACCGGCTACGAGACCGCGGAAAACGTCGCGATCTACGATGGGCGCGGGTACGAAGGCTGGTACCTGGCGGGGATGACGGCCGGGCGGATGACGACATCGAATGTGCTGGGCTACGTCGCCCCCTATCCCATCCCCGAAGTGGTGCGCAACCTCAACGCCTTCACTCTGGGGGCACGCAGCGTCAACGCTGCCGTCGAGGTGCGTCCCGTATGGATCTTCAGTTGGTTCGATCCCGTTTCCGAGCGTGAGGCGGCCCAAGCACTGCTGGACTCCGGCGCCGATGTTATCGCCCGCGAGAGCGACTCCACTGAACCGGACAAACTGGCGGAAGAAAACGGCGCCTACGCCATCGGCTACAACGCCATCTCCCAGGACGTGGCCCCCAACGCCGTGCTGACCGCTCCGATCTGGGACTGGGGCGTCTACTACAAGCAAACGGTCCAGGCCGCGATGGACGGCACCTGGGAGACGCACGCCTACTGGGGCGGCATGGCCGATGACATCCTGGACCTGGCTCCCTTCGGCGCGATGGTGCCGCAGGCCGTGCAGGATGAGGTGAACGCCACCAAAGCGCAAATCATCAGCGGCGACTTCCAGCCCTTCACCGGCCCTATCGCCGACCAGACGGGGACCATTCGCGTCGCTGCTGGCGAGACCATGTCCGATCCCGACCTCCTCAGCTTCGACTGGCTCGTCGAGGGTGTCAGCGGCCAGATTCCAAGCGAGTGATACACGTTCAGACCTGACAGGTTTCAGAAAACCTGTCAGGTCTGAATGACCCTTTTCTGGAGACAACAATGACCTCGTCAAACAAAAATGCGTTCAATGTCTTAGACTACGGCGCGACCGGCGACGGCCAGACACTCGACACTGCCGCCCTGCAAGCCGCTATCGAGGCGTGCAGCGAGGCCGGGGGCGGAACAGTCTACGTCCCTGCCGGTCAGTACGTCACCGGCTCGCTGTTCCTCAAAAGCCACATCACCCTCTATCTGGATGCCGGGGCTGTGCTATTGGGCAGCCAGAACGCTGCCGATTACCCGCCTGTCGAGAATCGCTGGGAGGGCGTGAGCCGCAAAACGCACGCGCCGCTCATCGGCGGGAACGATCTGACACACATCGCCGTCATCGGGCGGGGCACGGTTGACGGGCGGGGCGCATTCTGGTGGAAGTTGCACCGTGACCGCGCACTCGACTACCCGCGCCCGCGCCTCATCTCCTTCAGTCGCTGCACCAACGTTGTCATCGAGGGCATCACCTGCACCAACTCGCCCAGTTGGACGATCCATCCCTATGCTTGCAACAACGTCACCGTCGACAAGGTCACCATCGCCAACCCCGCAAACTCTCCCAACACCGACGGCGTCAACCCCGAATCGTGCTCCAACGTCCACATCAGCAATTGTCACATCGATGTGGGCGACGACTGCGTCACGATCAAGTCCGGGACTGAGGAAGAGGACCGCGACAAACTGCAGCCCTGCGAAAATATCACCATCACCAACTGCACGATGGTTCACGGGCACGGCGGCGTCGTCATCGGCAGCGAGATGAGCGGCGACGTGCGCAACATCACCATCGCCAACTGTGTCTTCGAGGGAACCGACCGGGGCATTCGCCTCAAGTCACGGCGCGAGCGCGGCGGCGTGGTGGAGGATATCCGCGTGACGAACGTCGTGATGAAGGACGTGATGTGCCCGTTCATTATGAACCTCTACTACGGCTGTGGCGCGTGGGG
>JBJYXQ010000104.1:0-1585 GCA_046260035.1 Anaerolineae bacterium | reverse complement strand
AAACATCTGGTTATTCCGGAACTGGCGGACAAGGTGAGTTACGCCCGTTTCCTCCACGACGGCAGCGAAGTCGCGCTGAAGCCTACGGAGTGGTCGGCCAACCAGTTGCAGATCGGCGCTGACGTCCTCGTGCTGGAACTCCCCGTCAAGCAGCCGGACGTGGTCGTGCCGGTGATTGAGTTAACCTTGATATGAAACCGCGAGACTATACTCAGATTTTGGCCGAATTGCGTTCCGCCTACGCCGCGCACGCACCCAAGTCGGCAGCTTTGAACGAGCGGGCGATGCGCGTGCAGGTGGACGGCGGCAGTCACGCGTTGCGCTTGATGCAGCCTTTCCCGCCGCGCATCGCTGCCGCCAACGGTGCCTGGGTGACCGACGAGGATGGTCACCGACTCCTCGATTTCTGGCAGGGTCACCTTGCCAACATCCTGGGGCACAATCCGGAAGCGATTACCAAGGCGTTAGCGCAGGCTTTTGCCGACGGCCAGGGGCTGCAAACCGGCTTCAATGAGCGCTACCAGGTCGAAGCCGCCGAACTTCTCTGCGAACGCACCGGGGCGGAACGGGTACGCTTCACCACGAGCGGCACGTTAGCCACGATGTACGCGATCCTGCTGGCGCGCGCTTTTACCGGGCGTGACGTGGTCGTCAAGGTGGGCGGCGGCTGGCACGGCGCGCAGCCTTGGGCGCTCAAAGGCATTGGCTTTCATCGCGAACAAGGTTACCAGCACATCGAGACGGCGGGATTGTCTCCCGCGGTGTATGAAGACGTGGTGGTGACACGCTTCAACGATCCGGAGATGCTGCGCGATCATTTCCGGCAGTATGGCGATCGTGTGGCCTGTTTCATCGTCGAGTCGTTTATGGGTGCGGGCGGCTTCATGCCGGCAACGCGGGAATATCTCCAGACCGCCCGCGAACTCGCCACGAAGTATGGCGCGGCCTTGATCTTCGACGAGGTCATAGCCGGATTCCGCTTCCGCGCGGGGAACACGGGCGCGCTCTACGGCGTGCAACCCGACCTGGCAACCTTCGGCAAGATCATCGGTGGTGGGATGCCGGTGGCGGCCGTCGCCGGGCGTGCCGATATCATGAATCTGGCAGGCCGGGCGGGTGGATCGCGTGTGAAGTTTTCCGGCGGGACCTATTCCGGTCATCCCGCGTCGATGCTGGCGGCGAAGACGATGTTGCACTATCTGGTGGAGCATGAGGCGGACATCTACCCGCATCTGGCGGCGTTGGGCAACCGAATCCGTCACATCCTCGAAGACACGTTTCTGGACGAAGGGATCTACGCGCGTTGTACAGGGTGGGGAAACGATGCGCTGCCCGGCAGTTCGATCTTCATGCTGCATTTTCCGTATCAGGAAGGGCACCCGCTCGATGCGCCGGACGATGTCTTCAATCCAGCAGTGTGCGATGTGGCGCTCAACGGTGATGTGCTGCAGTTGGCGCTACTGCTCGAAGACGTCCATATGATGCACGGACACGGCGCGGTATCCACGGCGCACACGGAGGCGGATATGGCCTTCCTGGAAGCTGCCTGCCGCAATGTTGCCCGGCGCTTGAAACGGATGTAGCG
>JBJYXQ010000103.1:0-3818 GCA_046260035.1 Anaerolineae bacterium | reverse complement strand
GTAGTGTAGCGGCGCGCGCGGGACTGCGGGCGGGCGATGTGCTGTTGGCGCTCAACGGAATGCCGTTGCGCGATGTGATCGATGTGCAATTCTACGCTGCTGAACCGGAGCTGGAATTCCTCATCGAGCGGACAGGGCGGCAGATCACGCTGCACGCCAACCGCCGCTATGGGCAGGCCCTGGGGCTCACGTTCGAGGCGGAGCTGTTCGACGGAAAAATCCGTTGTTGCCGCAACAACTGCGACTTCTGCTTTGTCAGTCAAATGGCACCCAATCTGCGTGGACCGCTCTACGTCAAGGATGATGACTACCGCCTCTCGTTCCTCCACGGCAACTACATCACCCTCACCAACCTGGATGAAAGCGATTGGGAGCGCATCGAGGAACAACACCTCAGCCCGCTCTACGTTTCCGTCCACGCGACGGAGGCGGACATACGCGTAGGTCTGATGCATAATCCCCGAGCGGGACAGATTATGGAATACTTGACGCGCTTTGCCGACATGGACATCGAGGTCCACACGCAGGCCGTGCTTGTGCCCGGTCGCAACGACGGCGCGCATCTCGACCGCACGATCGCCGACTTGGCCTCGCTCTATCCCGCCGTTGCCGATGTGACCGTGGTGCCCGTAGGCTTGACGCGCTGGCACAACCCCGCTCTGCGCCCCTACACCGATGCTGAAGCCGCTGTCGTCCTAGCGCAGGCACTCGATTGGCAAAGCCGCCTACGCGCCGAATTGGGCACCGGCTTTGTGTACCCCTCCGACGAGTGGTTTTTGCGGGCAGGTGCCCCTGTTCCGGCGTTGGCGGATTACGATGGCCTGCTCCCGGCGCTCATCGAAAACGGTGTGGGCATGGTGCGGCAGTTCCTCGATGGATGGGACACGCTCCAGGCAGAACTGGTGCGGCTTGGCGGCCCACGCCAGACGTGGATAACGGGGACGCTCTTCGCGCCAGTGCTGCGTGAGAAGGCAGCTACGTTCACCGCCCGTACCGATCTTGTGGCGGACGTCGTCGCCGTGCCGAACCGCGCCTTCGGCGAGACCGTGACCGTCGCCGGGCTGCTCACGGTGGGCGACATCCTGGCGGGACTGCACGAGCACGAGATCGGCGATGTGCTAGTGTTGCCGGACGAGCTCTTTCGTGGGCCGGACGGCTGCGCCCTGGATGATCGCCTGGCGTCGGAGATCCAACAGGCAACCGGGCGACCAGTTTTTATCGTCACGCTAACGGATGAGCGTTGGCAAGTCCGGGCAGCGGTGTTATAATCCGGTTAGCTATGTTTTGAAAAACGCCTCTTCTTTGCACTGCCACTGACCACCCTATTGACGGCAGGAGGAGATTGATATGCGCACAAAAAAGCGAAGCCTTGTCGTCGTACTGGCTTTGATCGTGCTGGTTCTTCTGGTGCTTGCTGCTTGCGGCGGGACGAAGGATACGGCGCCGCAATCGACGGCATCCAGCGAGACAGCTGAATCCTCCCTGGAGACGCTCCAAGAGACGGAACGTGAACCATGCGATCTAGCATCATCCGGACCACTGGCAGGCGTCGATCCACGCGGACAGACGGTGATCTGGTGGCACCCATACAGCGGCGAGCGCGAAGCTGACCTGCAAACGATGATCCATGCCTTCAATACCTCCAATGCGTGCGACATTACCGTGGTCGCCGAGAGTCATGGTGCTACCCTTCGCGATGAGATGCGTGCAGCCCTCACCACGGGCGAGTTGCCCAGTCTGGTTGTTGGTGATCAGAACGATAAGCTGTTTTACACTCTATCCAACGGTCTCGCCGGTATGAGCGCCTACATCAACGACGAGACGTGGGGGCTTTCGCGAGAAGATCGAAGAGACTTTGTTGGGACATTCCCGGAAGGGGATGACGATCCGCTTTTCGGATTCCCGCTCACCCGCACCGTAGATGTGTTGTTCTACAATCAAACATGGCTCGAAGAACTCCGTTTCACTGACCTTCCCACCGATACGGAAACGTTCAAGGATATGGCCTGCGCTGCCGCAAGAGTCAGGGATGCCACAGGCTACGTATCCCGCGATGCCGCTTCCACCTTGGCCTCCTGGACCGATGCCCTCGGTGGGACGATCCTCAACAATGATCGTACCGGCTACTCCTACAACAACAAGACTGTCGTCGATGCTATGACATTTCTCAAGGAACTCTACGACGAAGGCTGCGCCGATTTCTCCACTGAAGATTCCCTTCCCGCGCACTTCGCCGAGCGCCGAGCGCTCTTTGTACAAGGTTCTAGCGCCGATATCTTTGCCTACAAGGCCGCTATGGATGCCGCTGAAAGCGGTGACGAATGGGCTGTGATCGCTATGCCGCGCGGTGATGCCGAACCGGCCCCGACGATCCATGGCAGCGATCTCATGATTCCTGCTACCAATCCCGAAACGCAACTTGCGGCGTGGATTTTCCTCAAATGGTTTGCCACGCCGGAACAGCAGGCCAAGTGGATTCACATCGACGAGGAATTTCCTACTCAGGAAAGCATCGTCGCGTTGCTAGACGTGGACGAACTGATGCCGCAGTGGGACCAGGCGTTCGAATTGCTCCCCGATGGTGTCCCCGAGCCGCAACTCGCCTCTTATCCGCTGGTGCGCGAGGCGGTGACGAAGGCCTTTGACCAGATCTTGCAGGGTGACACTATCCGCGGAACGTTGAGCCGTTTGAACTCCGAGGCCAACGACCTCCAGGAGATGATGCTGGCGGAAGGGCCCCAGTTGCCTGGAACCGGGGTGTGTAGCCCTGCATCGTCCGGCGCATTGGCAGGGATCGATCCGCGTGGACAGATGGTGACATGGTGGCATTCATACAATGGCGCGCTCGAAGCTGACCTGCAAGCGATGATCGATGCTTTCAACGCCACCAACCCATGTGGCATCACGGTGGTAGGCCAGGGCCAGGGCGATGCACTTCGTGACGAGATGGACGCCGACATGACTATGGGAGAATTGCCCGGCCTCGCGGTCGCTAACCAGAACGAGCAGGCAGTCTACGCTTTGGCGGGCGCACTGACGGATATGAATGCCTACATCGCCGATCCCGACTGGGGGCTCACGCAGGAGGATCGCGCAGATTTCTTCGCACCACTCCTGGCGCAGGGTGTCCATCCAGCTTTTGCCGGTCAGCGTCTGGGCTTCCCGCTCACCCGTTCCTTGGAGGTCCTGTTCTACAACCAAACGTGGCTCGAGACGCTGCGTTATTCTGGCCCGCTCACCACCACTGAGGGATTCGAGGCCTTGACCTGCGCTGCTGCACAAGCCAGGGACGCCGCTGAGACGGGTGTGAGTGGTTACGTGCTTCGCACCGATCCGACTACCGTGGCGGCTTGGGCTGCCGCTTTTGGCGGCGTATCCCCTGCCGGTGGTGCGGTCCTCAATGTGAGTAGCGACGCCTACGCTTACAACACGCCGCCCGTTGTTGCGGCTATGACGTACCTTAAAGACCTTTACGACGAGGGGTGCATTACTGCTACCATCACCGACACACCGAGTGTACACTTCGCCGAGCGGCGTGCGCCTTTCGTCTTGGGATCCAGCGCCGACATCCCTCTGTACCAACAGGCGATGGAAGCCGCCGAAAATACGGACGTGTGGGGCGTAACCACGCTCCCATACAGTGGGACTGTACCCGCGCCAATCGTCTACGGCAACGATTTCATCATCCCTACCACGAATCCCGAGACGCAGTTGGCTGCGTGGATCTTCCTCAAGTGGTTCACCGCGCCGGAGCAGCAAACGCGATGGATGCGCACCAGCGGCGAATTCCCCACCCGAGCCAGCGTCGCCGCGCAGGT
>JBJYXQ010000102.1:0-7039 GCA_046260035.1 Anaerolineae bacterium | reverse complement strand
CAGAAGCCAGAGGCGCATTGCACTAGGAAGATCTTGCTGTTTGATCTCCGCGCGTAGCGGGGACAGAGTATGCTATAATGAAGGCAATCACGGTGCGGTCGTTATAAAACTGTCTAAAGAGGAAAAACTTCGTGAACTCTCCGACCCTCCAGGCGCGCGAGCGCGAGTTGAAAAAACGCTGGGCCTATCCCTATCGTTGGGGCCGGGTGCAGAACAATCTCTTCGATGCGCAGACGCGCTTCGTCTACAATGTGCCACTTTTTAAACCGCTGCTGGCGGAGTTGGAACGTCGCTTTGGGGCTGCCCCACAGCGTGAGGCGTTTTTCGATTATGCGCTGAATCGTTGGTATAATTTCTGGTCGGCGCGAGCGGTCGAAGATATTTTCGCCGCGTTGGATGGCGTGACCCCGGCGGAAAATCGGCGAGATCGCCTGGTAGATTTCACGCTTAACGGGGTGCGTTTTGACCACAAGACCTCGGTATTTCCGCGTGGTTTTGGCCGCGATCTCGCCTACGCGGTCAACCATCCGGCGGCGCTCATAGAATGGCTGTACCGTTCGCAGAGCCAGCAGCAGCGTCTGCATTATGCCAACCGGTTGTTTCTCGTATTGTATGCTGCCGACGGAACGCATTGGAAGCTCAAGGCCGAGTTGACGTGGCTGAGCGGCATTGTGCGCGACTATGTGACGACGTTCGATGTCGCACGCCTGCACCGGTTCACCTTCAGGCCGGGACAGGAGACCCTATCCGATATCATCTGGGCGATTCGCTGTTGAGAAAATGACAATCAACGACCTTGACGACGATACCAACATTATCCTTGGACGCGACGCACTGCTTGATCTGCTGGACGCCTGCCTGGCTACCGATGATCTGGAAGCTATACGCGCCCGGATCAGCGCGTTGCGTACGCAAGTGGCGGTGTGGGAACCGGGCGGGATCTGGGACTCAGGGCTATCTGAAGACGAGGCCGTCACTTTTCCGCGCGACGTGCTGCTGGCTGACCTGGACCAAATCCTCGCCACACGCACACTGCAGCGTACCCATTACTACATCGCCCGTTTGCGCAAGGCCGCCGTCGAAGTCCGCACCGGCAAGGTCAACGACATCAACCTCAACCGCTGGAAAGAGTACGACGAGATCATCACCGACAGCTTGTGGGTGATGGAGCGGCGCGACAATTCCGGCGCGCACAAGGCCTGGTATTGGGGTAACTTCATCCCGCAGATCCCGCACCAGATGATGCTGCGTTACACCAAACAAAGCGAGTGGGTGCTGGACACCTTCGTCGGCAGCGGTACGACACTGTTGGAGTGTCTGCGCCTGGGACGTAACGGCATCGGTGTGGAACTGAACCCGGATATCGCGGCGCGCGCACGCGAGATCGTAGAACAAGCCCCGAATCCACACGGCGTCGTCGCAGATGTGGTGGATGGGGACAGCCGCGTGGTAGATTACGCGGCTGTGCTGGCAGAACGTGGCATCGCGCAGGTGCAGTTAGTCTTGATGCATCCCCCTTACCACGACATTATCCGCTTTAGCGAGGACGACCGCGATCTCTCGAACGCCCTCTCCGTGGATGATTTCGTGGCACAATTCGCGGAGATTGTTGCGCGTGTGACCCCGTTCCTGGAGCGCGGGCGCTACCTGGCCATCGTCATCGGCGATAAGTACGTGAAGGGCGAGTGGATTCCCCTCGGCTTCCGCGTGATGCAGGCTGTGCAGGCGCAGGGCTATACCCTCAAGAGCATCATCGTCAAGAACTTCGATGAGACACGGGCCAAACGTGTGCAGAAAGAGCTTTGGCGCTACCGCGCGCTCGTTGGCGGATTTTACATCTTCAAACATGAGTATATACTCTTGTTTCAGAAATAACGTTGACGGCCAGAACGGGAGAATACGATGAAGACGATTCTGATCATGGAAGATGACCCGTACCAGTCGAGATTGATGCAGCGGCTGCTCGAACGTTCTGACTATCACATCCTGGTCGAATCGGACGGTGAAAGCGGTCTGCAGACGGCGATGGCGACGATGCCCGATCTTATTTTGTTGGACATGGGCTTGCCTGATCTGGATGGGCAGACGGTGGCTGCGCTGCTTAAAGGCTCCGAGGTGTTATCGAAGATCCCGGTCGTGGTGGTGACGGCATGGCCTCAGGATACAGCCGCGTCGATTGCCAAAGCGTACGGCTGTGAGGGTTACATTTCAAAGCCGGTTCATGCGCGCGAGTTTGCCGACCAGATTGCGGATTATTTGCAAGATAAACCGGCGTCGTAGGTGACGCCGGTTCTGTTATGTGGAATGTGAGGGTCGCGCCCTGTCACACGACGAGCGCGGCCATATCGTGACCGAAAATCCCCAGCCGATCCCCTGGCTTTAGCGCGATGTCCGTCTCTCGTTGGTGAACGTTCTCTTGCGCTTGCCGGTAACCAAGCCATGGTGCCATGCTGTTATGCGTCGAGAACAACGCGCCGTTCAGGAAGATGTGGCAGATCTCTTCCTCGGTGATGCCGGCCCGTTCCAATGCGGCGCGAACTGTATCTCCCGCTTTGAACGTGATCCGCACCACGTTCTCGCGATCGGCGCGCGGGTCCGGTGCGTAATGCCGCAGCTTGCCATACAAGTGGATTTCAATAAATGTGTCCATATTATGCTTTCTCGTTCAACAACCGCCGCTCGCCCTCTAGCGCACGCAGCGGGGCAATATTCTGTGTGACCTCGATCGTGCCGCGATAAGCGCCTGCCGCGTCGCGCAGCGCAAAGTAGCGGATGTGGATGAACATCCCCTGCATCGAAATCCAGAACTCCGCCACGTCGCGCTCGCCCGCGCGGAAGTCGTCGAGAATGCGCTGGACGCGATCGACGCTTTGTGGCGGATGGCAGTTCTGCACTTTGCGTCCGATGATGGCGGGTGAGCGCGGGAAGATGCGCTCGCGGGTCTGGGAGAAGAAGCGCACCTCGTCGTTTTCATCGACGAAAGTGATATCAACGGGCAGCGCGGTCAGCATCAAGTTAATTTGCTCCGCCAACAACGCTCCGACGTTCAGCGGGATCAAGCTGCCCGATGCGGTTCCATCGCTGGCCTGGACCTCCTCCTCGCGCGGATCAGTGTGCGCCTGCCACTGGCGGCCTGCTATGACGTAGCAATAGCCAATTTCCGCCTCTTGCGCGCGTATCTCGCCCCAATCCGCCTCGCTCAACCGCGCCATGGCGGCAGGGAACAAGATTTTGTGCTCCTTGTAGATCATGTCGCGGAGGGTCTGATCCAGCAGCGCAAACGTCTCGTCAAGTTGCGCGGTGAATGTGTCGACGTCCTCGCCCGGCCCAGCATCGAGCAGTGCTGTCAGGGTTTTCCACATATCGCGGATATCGTCATGAACGGCCCACATCACCTTCGAAGGGCCGGAGAAGTCGTAGCGTTCCATATATGAAAAGAGAAGGTTTTCCTTGCGCAGGTAGTGTTTGTCGTACTCGCGCAGTTTGTGGACGCTCTCCCGGGCTGTCTGCAATGTCGCTTCGCTAGGTGAGGCTTTGAGGTTGTCCAATGCAGTGCGGACGTTGTCCAGCACGTGGCCCACGGCCAGGTTTTCCGCGCGGAACGTGAAAACGGGATGACCAGGGACCGTCTGCGGATCAGCCTGGTTATCCAGCGACTCGCGGAAGACGGCCACGTGGACGTCACACAACGGCTTGATCTGATCGGGATCCAGCCCCTCGGCGACGAGGGCTTGTTCGATGCGTGTGATCTCGTCGCCACCGACACCGGCCAGCAGTTCCGCGAATTGCTCCTTAACATCTTCGACGCTCGCCCCCGCGTGCAATTGCCGGATGATGGCTTTTAGTGTTTCCTGTCGCTGTGTCTGGTTATTGATATACTCACTCATTGTTATTTCCTCCATATCGTTCCAAATCTAAAATGCGCTCTGATCCCACGTGATCTCAAAACCACATGCGATGGCGCCGGCAGGGCAGACGGCTTCACAGGTGGTACAGTACGTGCAATCTTCAGGGCGGACGATAACCGGCCCCGTTGCCTGCATTTCGACGGCCTGCGTGGGACATTGTGTCACACACTGCCCACAGCGCGTGCACAGCGCCAGATCGATCTCAGGTAATGCCCATTGTTCTGCCATAACAAACCGCCTTTCTGATCGTTTTCTCAAGCCTATCAGAAAGGCGGTCCAAGCGCTACGACAAAAGTCGCATTATTAAACCCTAAAGGTTTTTGAAACCTTTAGGGTTTGTTCTGTTGTCGTCAACTTTGTGCTTCAGCCTCCAATGCGGCCCGGTCGAGCAGCACGATGCGCCCGCGATCGATCCGAATTATCTGCTCATCAGTCAGAGATCGCAGCGAGCGACCAATCATATCGCGCACCGTGCCCAAATACGCGGCCATTTCGTCCTGCGTCCATTTCTGTGTGATGGTTGTACCATCCGCTTGCTGCAAAAGGAAGCGTGCCAACCTTGAGCGCACCGAGCGCAGCGAGAGATCCTCCACCAGGTCGGTCAGATGCGTCAGCCGGTCGGCGAAGTCTTGCAAGATGACGAGTGCTAGATCCGGACACTCGCGGAGCGCGCGCGGAAAGTCGCGTTTGAGCAGTGCGTAGAGGGTGACGTCGGTGCGTGCGACGGCACTGGCGTGGTTACGACCGCTGGATTGGAAGAGCGGGACGGTATTGAATGCCTGTCCCGGCTCAAGCCGCGCCAACACCTGTTGCCGGCCCTGGAGCGATGTCCGGTAAACTTCGATATCTCCTTTGATGATGAAATACGCCGCCTCGCAAAGCTCACCCTCGAGTACGATCACCGTCTCGGCGGGATACGCGCGCGACACGACGATGTCGGCGATGCAGGCTAACGCACTTTCTGAGAGAGAGGCAAACAGTTGGACGTCATAGAGTGCGTGCACCGATGCGCGCGGCGTCGCTTCCTGGCCTGGCATAGCGTTATAACGTGGGAACCATACGCAAATGAGCGAGCGCGTTGAGGATGATCTGGACGGCGTCCTCCGTTTCCCACTTGCCCGTGTTGATGATGAGGTGGTAGAGCAGGGCATTGTCCCAATCAATATCGTAGAAGCGCTCCAGATAAGCGGCGGCGGCCTCATCTCTGTGGTTGACCCGTGTTGTGGCTTCATCCAGGTTGACGTTCTCCGCTGTTTGAACGCGCAGCACGCGCGCGCCGAGTGGCGCGATGATGCGCACGTGGAGGACGCCCGGCTGCTCGCGCAGGATGGCCTGTCCGCCGCGCCCAACGATGACGACGTTGTCGTGCTTGTGCGCACCGACGATCGTTTCTTTGATCAATTTGACGCTGTGCGCCTCGTCGAGCGCTTCAACCGGTAGCGCGCGTTGGGTGGCACTGTTTGTCCAGGCATCGGCTGCTGAGCGATTTCTACCGAGCAATCGATCCAGGAATCCGCGCATTTTGTACGTGTCCTCGTGAAAATCGACGATGTCGCTCTCGGAAATGCCTACCTCGGAAGCGACCTGTGCCATGAGGCTCTTGTCGAAGTAGCTGTAGCCGAGTGCCTCACACACACGTTTCCCGATGGCATCTCCACCGCTGCCGTATTGTCGTGAAATTGTAATGACGGGCATTGCTGACCTCCTTTTGTGAATGGTTGCAGGTTACAGGTTGAAAGTTAGTATGTTCGTTAAAATTCGTTGAGACATTTTGCCGAGGTATGAGGCCCCGATTGGGTCGTTACGCGCGGCCTGATGTAACTTTATAATACCAGATTCCAGGATGTTTTGCAATAATGTTATAATGGACCAAAAAACGAGGTGAGTTATGAAAATCCGTTCGATCACCATTTTTGCCGATGCGGCGAGTTTGGAGGATAGTCCACGTCTGGCGGAACTGGGGGCTTTCTCCCAGGTGGCCCGTCAGGCCTACATTGATGCCGGTTTCGAGGTGCAGACGACGCGGTTGGCGTTGGATGGACTTCCGATGCGTCAGCCTGACCCCGTCCGCTATGCGGTCACGCTGGAGGCACAGGCTCGCGAGTATGGCTTTGAGTATCTCTCACTTGGCCCGGTCTCCGGCGAAATGTTGCCGCACTTACCTGCGGTTTTGTCAGCGACGCAGTCTGTCTTTGCGACAGCTCGCATCGTCAACCCGGCGAGCGGTGAAATCGACGGCGAGACTGTGCGGATGGCAGCACAGGTGATCCGCGAAGCATCCCAGATCGACGCTGGGTTTGGCAATCTACGCTTCGCGGCGCTGGCACACGTGCTGCCCGGTACGCCTTTCTTCCCGGCGGCGTATCACGATGGCGGTGCGCCGGCGTTCGCCATAGCGACGGAGGCAGCAGACCTGGCAGTCGATGCGGGCGGCGCGGCTTCTGACCTGGCGGACGCGCATCGCCGTCTGCGTGACCGCATCGAAGCTGAGGCCGCGCGGTTGATCACCGTCGCGGAGCAGCTTGCTGGGCAGCATACGATGCGCTTTCACGGGATCGATTTCTCGCTCGCGCCGTTTCCCACGTTGGCGTGCAGCATCGGTGCGGCATTGGAAGCGTTGACCGGGCAACCGCTCGGCGCTGCCGGATCGTTAGCCGCGGCGGCCACGCTGACCGACGCCATCGGGCAGGCGCGTTTCCCACGCGTGGGATTCTGTGGCCTGATGCTGCCGGTGCTGGAGGATATCGTGCTCGCGCAGCGCGCCGCCGAAGGACGCTTGAACGTGGGCGAACTACTGCAATGGTCAGCCGTATGCGGGACAGGGCTGGACACCGTGCCACTGCCCGGCGACGTGAGTGAGGGCGCGCTCACGCGTTTGCTTTTCGATGTGGCAGCGCTGGCCGTGCGCCTGCACAAACCTTTGACGGCGCGTTTGATGCCGCTGCCAGGCAAGACCGCCGGGGATCCGGTGCATTTCGACTTCGCCTATTTCGCCGACGGAGGTGTGCTCCCCGTGGATGGCGGTGTAGGCGAAGGGCTGTTGGAGCGGACGGAAGCGCTGCACCTTCACGTGCGGGAGTCGTGATAGAACTGACGCAAAGACAAGCGCAGGAGAGAGTTCCTGCGCTTGT
>JBJYXQ010000101.1:0-2442 GCA_046260035.1 Anaerolineae bacterium | reverse complement strand
AAATCCTCACAGCAACTGATAACCCTTGGCTTGCCAAACGTTGAAAAGCGCATCGCTTGCGCACGATAGAATTCCGGGTTCTGAAAAGCCGCCAGGCGAATCAAACGGTTGCGAAGAGAGGGTGTGAGGTCAGCCTTCGGGACATAGACCTGGTTGCCGAGCACCAGATCTACGTGCTCGGGCAAGGGGCCGACGACAGGCGGGTCTTTGCTTCGTCTCGAGGGCGGTGCTGCCCACGGCCTGTCATCGTGTTCATCTGTGACGGGAAGGCGCACTCCCAGAAACTCGTCCTGGCTTTCGACAAAGGACTCGACTTCCTGACGCGTGATTCGGCGGATCGATGACAGAAAAGCCCACTGATCGGGATACGGGATGAGGGTCTCGTCCAGAAAAACGCTGTTGCCATGCTCACGCGGCTTTTTCTGTAGCGGCAGCGCGATCAGATTGCCAAAGCCACCTTTCGGCAGTGTATCCTGGCTGGGAAAGAAACGGTCGTAAGAATCCAATCCGATCTCGGGCCGTCGCTCCATCGTCTGACTGAGAAGGAGCGCACCCATTCTGCGCGCCAGCGCCGCCGGAATAGGCTCGGAAAAGAAGAACCAGAAGTGAGCGCCATTCCCGGAACGTGATCTCTCGAGTGCGATAGGGAGAACCGCAAACTCACACGTCTCCCAAAACGCTTTTGCGTCTTCTTGCCAAGAAGTCTTGTCCAGGTCGACGGCCAGGAACCAGCAGGTCTCATCGAGCAGCATGGGATACACGCCCATCGTAAAGTCGCGCCTCGATCTGCCCTGTGGATCCATTCCCAGAAGGTGGTTCCTCACTACATCATCTGTGATAGGCAGGAAGTCACGATGCCCGCAGTTATCGCACCGTCCCCTCGGCTTCTTGCAGATCCCGCTGACCCATTCGTTGCGGCAAACGGGCTGATACCCCGCCTTACCCGTTCTATGGCTCTCAAATCTACGAGCATAGACGTCGTCACGACCGCGAAACAAGCTACGAAAGAGGTCGATTTTCGCTTCTGGGGACGACTGGTTAGTGATGACAAAACACGTCGGCTGGCAGTGCCCCATCCCACTCGGATGCCCAGTCGACGTATCGTTCAATGGCTTCATCAAACTCAGCTTGGGGAACTTGCAATCATTGGGACATCGTTTACGCTATGACTGGAGGATACCAACCAGCGGCGACCCAATGTTTGCGAACAGTTACTGCAATAGCGTTGTTCAGTTGCAGAGCATCAACTGTCGCTCGCCCATGCGGTGTCAGGCCAACGATGAAGACACCGCCTTCCTCCCATCCAAAGTGATCGTACCAGTCGTGGTGACGAGGATTGAACAACTCGACCGTCTGTCCGCTGTGAGGATCTACCGCGCTGTGCTGCGCGCCCTTGTAACGGTTGCAAAGTCCACACGATACGCAGAGGTTTTCTTCATCGTCGGAACCACCTGCAGCAGTCGGGATAATGTGGTCTATCTCGAGGATGTCAAAGACGTGATCCTGATGAGCCAGGCAGTATTCGCATCGGTTACCTGCGCGAAGAATCACGCGCTGGCGTACATCTTGTGATATGCCGGGGGTCATGGGTGCAAAGGAGGCAGCAGTCCTCGCCTTACCGCTTCGGCAAGGGCTTCGGCTTTGCGTAAAGAACCGACTTCATAGATTTGCCACAGCGACAGCAACTCGGCTTGCTCTGCAGGCGACAGCGACTCACGATCACGTTTCTCCTGCAACTGGCGCAGACGTGCATTTTGAACAAGGTCCATTTGTGATTGGGCAAGAGCTAGAACCTGATCGTCAGATAGGTCCGATACAGAGCTGTAATCCAACTCGTCTGATGGGACATCGAGCGGGGGGAGAAGAAAGGCCAGCCTATCCGCGAGCACATCATCCACGCGACGCTGGCTGAGACGCGCCAGATATTCGGCTCGCTCAACCAACTCGTCCGGCAAGTCAAGAACGATTGTCCTACCCATCATCTGTCCTTTCGTAGCATTTTGCCATCACCATTGTACCATACTCGTCACTAGATGGCAAGCAAATCCAAACCGATCAAAGGTTGAGGTTGGAGCCGATTTTCAGCGAAAGGATCGAGAGCCGAGGCGCGTGGCTCCGGCTCCCTTGATACCCGCTACCCGATTCCCTGCTCTCTACTCAACCTTCCAACCGCGCGTACTCCTCCTCGATCACGCTCTCATCCAGCTTCTTGAAGAGCGGCGCGGGCTCCCGAAGGGCCTGCCCCGGTGGCAGTGCGCTCTTGGTCCAGGTACCGATGGCGCCCGTGTGCCCATAGGTAAGCGCCCGGTGAGAGCGTGTTTTCTCCTCGTACTCGACCACCTGCTGCGTCCCAAACAGCTGCCCGTCGTAGCCCAGGTACTCGTGCAGCTTCTGCGCCGTGTGGGGCAGGATCGGCGCCAGGATCGTCTTCAGGTTGTCCAC
>JBJYXQ010000100.1:0-1657 GCA_046260035.1 Anaerolineae bacterium | reverse complement strand
AAACGTTTGACCCATTCCAGCGTTCGCCCAATCCCCACGCCGATGGCTGTGCTGATGAAAATATACGTAGCGAGGTAAAATACGTATAAGTCCCCCGGATGATAGTTGAGGATGAACACCAACATCACCAGAGGCGCTATCACCAAGAAGATGCCCAGGCTCAACGTTGGGGCAGTGGGTATGGATTTGATGAAGGCTCTGGCCCGGGTTGCGGTGTCGTCCAATTCGGGGTTCCCGGTGTTCGCGGCGAGTTGCCGCGCGGCGTGGCGTATCTCGCCCAGGCCGATCACAACGAACCCGATCATCCACAGCGTGAACTCTTGATCCAGGATGCGGGTCAGGTATTCGCTAATCGCCACGGCAAAACTGCTGTCCTCCGTAAACATCGCGGCGCGCCACTGGACGCTCATCACGGTCAACCACCAGTGTTCAAACACCCGGTCCACGTCAGTGGCTTGCAATCCCCAGATCGAACGCGAGGGAAACAGTGTCACTTGAATGAAACTGGACGGCGGATTGTGGAGGTCCAGCAGGATGAAGGCTGCAAAATAGAGGACGATCCCAATGCCGAATCCTGTTATTGCAGAGCGTAGGCACGGCCACCACTGTGCCTTTGGCTGAAACGCCAACATCCATAGCACAAACAGGAGCGCGGATGGGGCAATCAACACCGCCGAAAGGTGAACGCCCAGCGCTAGACATGTCAATGCTGTGGCCCACGCCAATGTGCGACGACGCGCGAATGGCTCGCGTTGCCAATGGGCCAGCAGCAGCAACACTGTCGTTAGCACCGCTGTCCCCGGCGTGTAGACTTCGGCGATGATGGCCTGCGACCAGAACGTGTACGACAGCGCCAGCGCGACGCTCCCCAACGCCGCCCCGATCCGGTTCGGCGTGAAGAAACGGATCAGCAGATAGACACCGCCCACCGTCCACGCCGCGCACAGCGCCGAAACCAGGTTGACGCGCCAGGCAGGCGAGGCAATTGGCAGAAATCCCACCAGCCGTGCAAACAGCAGGTAGATGGGGTAGCCCGTTGAGTGGGTCGTTCCCAGCGTATAGGCCAGCGTTTGGAACTCTGCGCTGTCGCTGTACAGGATGTCCGGCGCCAGTGTGCGCACGTAGAGTGCCAGGGCGAGAACGCCGATCAAGAGAGCGAGGAAATAGTCTTTGCGATCAGGATGGGACATAGTCGTTAGTCTTCAGTCTAAGAGTCAACATTGGAACGTTCGGACGTGTGAACCTCTGTACGTCCGAACGTTCCATCTGGAGGAAGGTAAAGTCGAAACTATAGCCGTTGTTTACTCAACGCCATCGGCGATTCGATTGCTTGCGAGAAAGGCCGCAGTCTCACGCAGTAGTGCGTCTCGACCGGTTTGAGCTGGTACTCCGGCCGCCGCCCTGGACCACAAGCCGCGCTTCCCAGACCCGATTGCGCGTAATCCAGATTGAGCGTGATGTCGTCGCGGCGGTGCAGTTCGTAGGTGTGCGTGGCTTCGGTCAAATCCTGGGTTGTGTAGTGATGCGCGCTCACTTCCGGTGCGCCTACCGCCAGCAGGCCGACGCCTTCTTCGTTCGTCAGCGCGACCCAGCGTACCTCGGTCTTGTTGCCGTTTTCCTCGGGGACGATGTACGGCACGTACTGCTCGTCCACCGT
>JBJYXQ010000099.1:2273-3655 GCA_046260035.1 Anaerolineae bacterium | reverse complement strand
AAGAGATCGGGATTTTCGTAGAGGGCTTTCAACTGCGCCAGCACCTCGGCCTCCAGGTTGAGACGATCGCGCACGAACCACGCTTCCGAGATAAAGCTATCCTGCGGCAGCGCGGAGGGGAAGTTGTAGTCGTTGACCGATAGCAGGTAGACCTTGTCCCACTCCATCCCCTTTGCCTTGTGCATCGTTGAGATGATGACCTCGCCCTTGTGCGCGTCGGGGTCGAAGCCGGTATCCTCGTCGCTGAAGCCGAGGAACTTGCGCTCGTTTTTGGCGATGACGGCTAGCTCTTGCGTCAGTTCCGGCAGACGCCACTCAGGATGCGCATCGGCAGCTTGATGCAACACGACGGCAAGCTTATGGGCGATGGCGAGGTCGACGGGTGAGGTGAAAAGATCTTGTGACAGCGTGAGGATGATCTGATCGATGGGCAGCGTCGTTGTGCCCTGCCAGCGGCGTACCAGGTCGCGGAATTCGACCAGATGATCGTAGAGCAATGGCTCCTCGTCCTCCAAATCCTGCTCGACTAACCAATCACGGTCGGCGCGAGGCCAAAGGAAATCCTCTACGCGTACAATCTTGCGTAAACGCTTGGCGACGTCTTCCATGCGGGCTTCCAACGCCGGATCCTCGCGCGCCGCGCGCTGCCACACGCGGTAGACGGTCGCCAGCTTTTTGGCCGACGTGGGGTCGGCGAGATAATAGCACAGGTGCGTCAACGCGCCCGCCGCCTCGCGCGTGGAACGGGTGCTGCGCAGCAGTTCGACGTAGGGAATGTCCCGCGCCTTCAGCGCATTCGCCATCTCGAAGCCCCGGTCGTTGCGCGGAACGAGGACGGCGACGGTGTCCTCCTTGTGTTCCGGCAACCAACGCTCAAGCGAGCGCGCCACCGCTTCGATTTCCTGCTGCGGCGACAATCCGCGCGCGGCAAAGTGGACGTCATCCGGCACGTCGGGTGGATTCGGCTGCGGGTCACCGTGTGGCGCTGGTGCGATGTACGGCTTAGCAAGCGCGCTGCGGATCGCGGGGACGGGGTGGGCGTCGTTGTCCCAGCGAATGAGTTGATTCGCCAGGTCGATGATGCTCTGCATCGAGCGCCCGGAGTTCGGTAAATCCCGCGCGCGGACGCCTTTCTGCCGCAGAAAATCGCGCAGATAGTGTGGACTGGCGGTGGTGAACGTCTCATAAATGGCCTGGTTGGGATCGCCGACACGCACCCAGTTGCCCTCCGGCCCGACGAGCAACTTGAGGATTTCCTCTTGTAGACGGCTGCTGTCCTGCGCCTCGTCTTCGAGGATGTAGGGCCAGCGCTCACGCAGCCGTGCCAGGAACACCGGATCGAGACGCAGCGTTTGGAGTGCCAGGCGGATGAGGTCGTCGAA
>JBJYXQ010000099.1:0-2173 GCA_046260035.1 Anaerolineae bacterium | reverse complement strand
TCCAGGCTGTAGGGGTGGCTGCGCAGCCAGACCTGTGCGGCGTCTTGCAGAATCTCCCGTGCCGCGCGCTCGTCGATGATCTGGAAATCATCGGCAAGGCCCGCCAGCGCCGGACGCTCGCGCACGATGTCGTGAGCCAGGCCGTGGAGCGTGCGCACGCGGTAGCCGACGTGCGGCAGCAGGTCGCGCTCCTGCACAAAGCGCGCCACCCGCCCTGCGAAGTTGCTCACGGCGGAGTTGACGAGGGTGACGACTAGCACCTCCTGCTCGTCGCCTAAGTCCCCTTCGGCGATGAGCTTCGCCGCCAGCAGCGACAGCGTCCACGTCTTGCCGCTTCCCGGCACGGCGGACACGCCCATTCGCCCGCCTGTGTAGGCGAGCACCTGGCGTTGTTTTGGCCTGGGAGAGAATGATGTTGTCATGTTTTCAAATTTAGAAAGTAGAAATTAGAAGGTAGAGAGATGCTCGTGTCTAATTTCTACTTTCTCACTTCTAATTTCCAATTTCTACTTCTGCACGCACCACACCAGCGCGATCGTGGCGCGCAACCAGTTTGACCACGCCGCCCTCCGGGGCGCGAACGACCCACTCGACCTTGAGACGGTCTTCCGTTGGGTCGGTCTCACCGAAGGCGTGTTTGTACGCCCGGCCTTCGAGCTGGCCCAACTCCTCGCGCGGCTTGCCGGTCTCCAGCGTCGCGCCCTCCGGCAGCGCAATCTCGGCGATGACGCCGCGCACGACTTTCTTTTCCACGGCTTTTTTCGTCCCGTAGGAAGGCAGCCAGCCGGTGTTGTGGACGACCAACCGCACGCGGTAGGTCCCGTCGCCCAACGGTTTGGCGCTCGCTTCATACAATTCCAGCCGTGGCGAGATCAGGCATTGCCAGATGACCCAATCGGGGAAAAGTGCGATTTCCTTCTCCACAAACTGCGGCGGCGGGTTACGGAACGCATAGACAGTGTCCCACCCGCCCAACTCGACCGCTCCTAACTGCGGGTGCTCGAAGGGATACCACTCGACGTAGCCCTTGCCGTCCAAGACTTCGTCGCTCCACTTGAGCAGCTTGAGATCGTCTTCCAGCGGATGCTCGCGCCACCACTCGATGAACTTATAGTCCTCGATGCCAGCCTGCTTCTGTGGACTCCAAATCTCCACCGTCCAGGCGAATGCCCCCATCTGCTCGTAAAGCCAGGTATCGAACCCACCGGTGATAATTTCCTTGGGGTGATAGCGGAAGTCGTGGTAGACTGAGACGTTGGGATAACCGGTGATCTTCGTCCCCTGCGCGCCGATCTTCTGGTACGTCCACAGGTCTTCCACAGGGAATTCCTTGTCGTCGCGGTCGTCGTAGGGGCGCAGGAGCACGCCGCTGTACGTGTGAAACGCCACACCGCCCGTGATGTTGGGGTGGCTGGCGATGAAGTGCACCAGCGCGTGCACTTCCGGCTCCGAGGCGGGATACGGCCCGGCCCCGCGCTGCTCGACTTCCTGCCGCCAGTGTTCGGGAAAGTTGCGGTTGAGGTCAAGGCGCTCCTTCTTGGGCTGGATCGTGATCGTCAACCCATCGTAGTCCTGAACGGGACCTTCGGGTAGTAGCCGATAGTACTGCCCGCCGGTTTCGGTGGGATCGCGGCGCACCATCAGGCGCGGTTCTTCCGGGCAGACCTTCCACGCGCCGTTGGGATCGGGGATGCGCATTGTGAGCATCCGCCCGTCGCCGTCGATGTCCTCCGTCACCAAACCGCCGATCGGCTCTTCATCGTAGGGATAGGGGCGCGTGCTGGAGCGGATGTACCGCGGCTTGTCGCCGAGCGCCCACTCCGCGCCGTCGGGGTTCACGCGCGGGCAGATGTAGAACGCGCGCGTGTCGAGGGCGCGGGTGACGTCTGCATTGTCGCCGTAGGTTGTGACAAGTTTGTTGATCAGGTACAGGCAGGCGGTTGAGGGCGACAATTCGGTGGCGTGGATGTTGCCATCCACCCAGAAGGCGGGTTTTTCGTCTGCCGGGCCGGTTGCCGTGTTAGTCACGGTCGCCAGCCAGATGTCGCGGCCCTCGTGGCTTTTGCCGATGCTCGCCACTTGCACAAGTTGCGGGTACTCATCGGCGTAGGCCTTGATAATGCGCGTTAAGTCGTCGTAGCGATAGAATGTGTCGAACTGAATGTCGGGCATG
>JBJYXQ010000098.1:0-1650 GCA_046260035.1 Anaerolineae bacterium | reverse complement strand
CCGCTACAAGGAGAAATTATGGGCGAAATGAACGTAGACTTGAACGCTATGGGCCGCGCTGCAAAGGCAGCGAGCCGGAAGTTGGCGACGTTGACAACGGCGCAGAAGAACGCGGCGTTACTGGCAATTGCTGACGAACTCGAAGCACAGGCGGCGACGGTACTGGGGCAAAACGCACTCGATATCGCCGACGCGCGCGCGAAGGGGATATCGGACGCCCTGCTGGATCGCCTGCTGCTGACAGAGAAGCGCATGGCCGGACTGGCGGAGGACACACGTAAGGTCGTGGCACTGCCCGATCCTGTCGGCGAGGAAATCGAGGGCCGGCTGCTGCCCAATGGCATCCGCTTGAGCCGCCGCCGCATCCCCATCGGCGTGCTCGGTGTCATCTACGAGGCACGGCCCAACGTCACCATCGACATCGCCACGCTCTCCCTCAAGACCGGCAACGCCGTCATCCTGCGCGGCGGCAGCGAGACGCTGCGCAGCAACCTGGCGCTGGTCGCCGTGATCCAGGCTGCGCTCAAAAAGGTGGGGCTGCCTCTGGAATCCGTGCAAATCATCGCCAACCCCGATCGTGCGCTAGTAGGCCAACTGCTGCGCCTGGATGCGTACGTGGATATGATCATCCCGCGCGGCGGCGCGGGGCTGCATCGCCTGTGCCGCGAGCAAAGCACGATCCCCGTCATCACCGGCGGGATCGGCATCTGCCACCTGTTCGTCGATGCCAGCGCCGATTTGGTGCGCGCGCTGGACGTGATCGAGAACGCGAAGATACAACGCCCGAGCGTGTGCAACGCGCTGGACACGGTACTGGTGCATCGCGCGGTGGCAACGAAGTTTCTACCCACCCTTGCCGAACGATTGGCACGCAGCGGCGTCGAACTGCATGCCGGGCCGGACGCGCTGGAGATTCTCCAGGATAATTCAGGTGATGCGAAGATCATTCCTGCCGGGCCGGAGGATTTCGACCAGGAATGGCTTGCGCTCATCCTCGGCATTAAGATCGTCGATACGCTCGATGAGGCCATCGCCCACATTCACGCCCACAGCACCGAGCACTCCGACGGCATCCTTACCAACGACTGGCACAATGCGACCCGCTTCGTCGATGCGATCAACTCAGCGGCGGTCTTCGTCAATGCCAGCACGCGCTTCAATGATGGCGGTCAGTTCGGCTTGGGCGCCGAAGTCGCTGTCAGCACGCAGAAACTCCACGCGCGCGGCCCGATGGGATTGGAAGCATTGACGACGTACAAGTGGGTGGTGTACGGAGATATGCATGTGCGTGGTTCGTGATACGTGATGCGTGATTCGTAATTTGCCTATGCGTTTAGTCACGGCCTACTGATCCAAACATAACTTTCTAAACCTCTATATGCTCTCAGGAGAACCGAAATAGTTTAGTTCCATATGTACGGATCAGTAGACTACTGGACTAAAGACTGAAGACTACTTTGGGAGGACGCTATGAGACGCAAGCGGATGTGGCTACATTCGTTCGTGTTTGTCGTGAGCGTCGTTGTTGGTCTTGCGGCATGTACAACCGCATCTTCCACGTCTCCTCCAGAACCATTGACTTCACCGTCGTTGTCCGCAACGACACCCTCTGCGACAGTTATGCCCGAGTTCGACGAAGAGGCTCTGGCG